>CBFDAW010000075.1:0-8757 GCA_965602865.1 uncultured Thermoplasmata archaeon | reverse complement strand
GCATTGCAGAAAAATCAGATGACTCAAATTCCTGTAAAAACTAAATTTGGTTATAGAAGAGAATGGTTCTTAGTTGATTCAGGTGCAGATATCACGATGTTGCCTTATTTTGCAAGTAATTTATTGGAGTGCAAATTAGAAAAAAGTAGAACTAAAATGTTTGGTATTGATGGTTATGGTGTATGTATTTATAAATCAAAGATCAAAGTAAGGTTTTTTGATGAAGAAGTAACAATTAGATGTGTATTCTCTGAGCGAGATGATATACCATTCATACTTGGAAGATTAGATGTATTGGATAAATATAATATGCTTTTTTTTAAAAATGAAGTTTGTTTAGAAAAACAATAACAAATTTACCCGTATCAAATTTATGATTTCTAGATGAATTTTTTCATATTCCTCTACGCGTTGTGTTTCTCCCAGCGCCGTCGACTAGAGTGCAGGAGAGTGGCGTGTACCTGCAGGCTCGGTGGGGTGGGGGATTCTCATCAAGTGTAGAGTTTGTAGGAATAGGATGTGGCGTTCCGTATCGCAAACTCATAGCGACTGCGAAAACGACGCTAGGGGAATGAAAAAATCAATCAGGAACCACATATTCTTTCAATTTCAAATACCGCTGAAAAATATCATCTGGAATATCTTTCATATCAATAACTATCACTTCAACACCAGTTTGTTTATAGATATCGTTCACTCTTCGTTGTTTATTCTTAGATCCAGTAGTTTCGAATTAATATAGGACTTTAGTAGAAATATCAAAAAGTCCCACAACACTAACATTTACGATTTCAACTTCAGAAATTACATCATGTTTAAACCGAAGGTTAATAAATAATTTAAATTATTTCCATATTTAATTAAAATCCATTCGAATAGAAACAAATTAATTCGGTTCCTCTAAGTTTTACTTAAAAAAAACTAAAATAGGCATTTTACTCCATTTATAACTGAAGAAAATGGTATTTTAGGTCTGAAAAGTAGGGATTTTGTGTTGATTTTGGAATTTAGTAAAGGTATGAAGATTGTCTGGATCATTCATATATCTTACAAGTTTATTAAAAAAAATAAAAAAGAGGATCGTGGGGGTAGAAACACGGTCCTCTTGCGTTCTTCGATTAAATCGAAGATTACGTCCAGGAACGATAGAACTTAAATAAATATTATGTCCAGCTCTATAAATCTGGTTAATTAATTATCTTCCAAAAATCGTATCATATCAAAATTGTGAGAAGAACCATAAAATCTTATTATATTAATCGAAATGAATTTATACTCCTAAATTTATATCGAGGTATACTGAGAGGGTTGTAAAAGGGTAGAGATCGGTTTCTTAAACCCATTTGAGAAGAGTCGTGGTAGTGATAGAATAATAAAAAAAGAAGTTAACGTTAAAGGTAAAATATGTTTACTTGGTGATAATGCGGTGGGTAAGACCTCTCTTATTCGGCGATATGTTCTGGATGTATTTGAAGATAAATATATCTCTACAATTGGCACCAAAATTACCAAAAAAAGCGTCACACTACGACATCCCAAAAAAAACATAAAGATTAACATGACATTATTGATCTGGGATATAATGGGTGACATGAACTCACTGCCTGAGATCATACATTCTTATAATAAATATGCCCCCCAAAAAAAGTATTTTGAGAATGCAAAAGGTGCCATTATCGTTTGCGATATTACTCGAAAAAATACGATGAATAATATCAACGATTGGGTGGAATCATTTAGGGAAGTAGCCGGTGAGGTGCCCATGATCTTTTTGGGAAATAAATCCGATTTGCAGGGTATCGCAAAAGTCGAAATGAAAGATCTCGAAGATGTGGCTTCTCATTATAATAGTAAATATCTCTTCACCAGTGCAAAGAGTGGACAAAATGTAGAAATTGCATTTTCAAAATTGAGCAAATTAATGGCATTATCCTATACATTTACATAATGAAAAATTCAATTACTTACATAAAATCATCCTATGCAAGAATTTTTTTAGAAATAAACGCGCGTTGTATTTCTGAAGTTCCGCCGTAGATCTCAGTAGCTTTTGCGTCTCTGAAATATCGTTCGAGTGGGTATTCGGTTGTGTACCCGAGCCCACCATGCACCTGAATAGCTTTAATGGTGGTTTCCATGGCAGATTCGGAGGCAAATACCTTTGCCATCGACGCCGCTGTATCAAACTCTTCGTTCGAATCCTTCAAGAATGCTGCACGCCGAACCAACAAACGTGACGCTTCCAAATTTATCGCCATATTGGCAATCATCCATTGAATAGCTTGAAAGCTCGAGATTGTTTGACCGAACTGAATGCGTGTATTCGAATATTCAATGGACGCATCCAAAGCAACTTGAGCAATGCCGACCGCCTGAGCGCCAATCCCGATCCTATTAAGGTCCCAGGCGTCCTGGATGATCTGTCGCCCCATACCCTCACCACCTAGTAAATTATCCTTCGGCACTCTGCAGTTATCAAAGATCAACTCGGAAATATTTGTAGCCCGTAATCCCATAGTCTCCTCCCGGACACCAATGGAAAAACCGGCAGTATCCTTTTCCACAATGAACATTGACAAACCATCAATGCCCTTATCCGGATCAGTACTCGCCGCAACCGTAACAATATCTGCTTCGCCGCCATTTATAATAAACATTTTCTTTCCGTTTATTATATACTCGTCACCTTCCGGGACCGCGGTGGTTTCCATAGCACCAATGTCCGACCCGGCGTTTGCTTCTGTAACACCAAAAGCACCGAGCTTGGTACCTGTCGCTAATGGCCTAAGAAATTTCTCCTTTTGCTCTTGGGTGCCGTATTTAAATATGGGATATGTTACCAGAGTAGAATGATTCTCTAAAGTGATTGCAGTGGATGCGCAAGCTTTCGATAATGATTCTATTATAATAGTATAAGATATCATATCCAACCCTGACCCGCCAAATTCCTGCGGGATTAATAACCCGGTTAACATCTGTTTTGCCAGTTTATTAAAGATTTCACGGGAGAATTGCGCGTTTTGGTCACGCTCCTCAGCACTTGGCTCAAGTTCTTTTTTTGCAAACTCGTCAACCATCTTCTTCATAATCCGTTGTGTCTCGGTTAGTGTAAAACTCATTATATATCCCCTTTAAGATAATGACTGGGTAATTAACTTATACTTTATTACTAATATTTGAAGGGAATAGTATTTATCCTTTAAAAAATTAATTATAAGCTATTCATTTATTATGAAAAATTATAACTTTAAACCCGTTTTAATTATTTAATATTTAATTTATTTGTAGAAAGTTTAAATATCACATGAATCGATATATCCTTTAAATTATTATCACATTCACCCACCCTTTAATTTCAAGAATTTACATATCTGTATTTAATTATGCAGAATATATTTTCAATCCTAGTCCGATTAATATAATTTAATAACATTTAAGGGGAGATTTGATTATGTTACGCCAATGTCCAGAGCACGGATATTTTCGAGGAGAAAAATGTTCGGTATGTGAGCAAAAAGGTCGATTTTTAATGAGTGATAATGAATTAAACAGTCTTGGTCGAATCCTAGCCGGTATTTTACGACATTTCCCTGAAAAATTTAAATTGGAAATGAATTCCCAAGGCTGGGTGATAATCAATGACTTGATCCAGGCAATTCGCAGAAGAGTAAGCCAGTTCCATTGGCTTCGCCCACATCATATTTTGGCACTAGTTGAAACAGATCCAAAAGGCAGATATGATATCAGGGATAATGTGATTCGAGCAACCTATGGTCATTCCATTGATGTAGATCTCGATCTACCAACCGACGATATACCAGATAAATTATATTATCCCACTACTAATGAAGAGGTTGAACTATTGATAGAGACCGGTTTAAAACCCTCTGACCGAAAACGAGTCCATCTAAGCTTGACCTCTGAAGATGCGACAAATGCCGGTAAATTTAGAGTACCTAATCCGATAATTCTTGAGATCGATGCAAAAGGTTCAATCGAAGCGGGTAATACGATCAAACATGCTGGCATTACAGTATTCACTACCGTAGAGATCTCACCGGAGTTCATTCGTATAATGGATTCAGGCTCGTCGATGGCAATTATGCACCAGACTAAAAGTGATGTAACCCCTACCTCCAACTCAACGGACTCGTCCGAAAAACCCGAAGAAAAAAAAGGCGAAACTACGCCCTTGGATTTAGACGCTAAAGCAGAGGCTTCAGTTACTGAAGACACCAATGAACCATCGCCAAAAAAAAGAAAAACAACTAAAAAAGCAAAAAAAACGACTAAAACCAAAGCTAAACCCAAGTCTACCAAATAATTTAATTTTAATTCAAATATGTTCGTCAAAAAGAATGATGGCACCACCGTTTAAAAACGGTGGCATGCTCGGGGTTGCCAGCAACCCCTCGACCATCATTCTTTTTAAATATCTTTTTCCATGTATGGCACATAGCCTTACCCAGCTAGAAAAAATAAAACCGCCGTGTCAAAAATCGTGCCCGCACCACCGGTCAATAGACCGATGGCTTGCTCGGTTAACGCTTTCCGAAAAATTTATGACTCAAGGGTACATTGAACTTAATAGAGAATTCCATTTCCACTATCAATCAATAGACTGATGGAATTCTCTGTTTAAATTTTGATATTACAAATTCAGCAATATAATTTTGATCGTAATAAATAGTAAAAGAGAACAATAAGATAATTGTTAAAAAGATTGTTCCACTAATAATTACCATATCTTTCTTTGTAATTTGAATCTTATCAATGTAACTACGCTGACTATATACTCCGAACCCACGTCCCTCCATTGCACGTGCCACGGTCTCGGCTTTTTGAAGAGCACTAACGATCAATGGTCTCATCGTGTATTTGATATGTGTATAAATCCCTTTTATACCACGGTTTTTTAGTTTGATTCCGCGGCTAAGCTGTGCTTTACGCACAGTATTTGCTTCTATTTCGAATAATGGCAAAAATCGCAAAGCAGTAACGAACATAAATCCAAATCGGTATGGTAATCCTAAGCGCATAAGTGAGTACGCGAGCTTATTTGGATCGGTTATTGCAACGAACAATAGGCTAGCCAACACGATCCCTAAGAACCTAAGCATCATGCTAATACCTAACATTACGCCCGCTGTTGTTATCGAAAGTGCACCCGGAAAGATCGGTGATGATTGTGGTATCACCCTAAATAAGACAGTACCCTTAGAGTAAAATATCAATTGGAAAAAGAAGATAATAATGCTAAAATAAACCAGAAACCGTCCCTTTTTAATGATCATGGCACTTTGTAATCCTGCACTTAAGTACAGAGATAGAATAATTATTAATAGCAAAAATGAGAACAATGGGTTATTGAAAAATAGGATTAAAATTATTAAACAAATCAATATTATCAAATTGGAAACGGGATTTAACCGATGTAACGGTGAATTACCGGGGATATAACTTACTCCTGGCATTATCCTACAATCCTTTTATATTTGATTTTTTTCATTATCTTGTAATATTTATTGGCAAATAAGATTCTTCACCCATTAGCTCGAGTTTGTTAAATGCTACATCCGTTGGAGCATCAAGGATTAACTCACCATTTTTTAGGAATAATAATCTATTACAATATTTGTATACTATTTCAGCTCTATGTGTGATCATAATAACTGATTTACCTAAAGAAATAATGGAAAGTAAGTACTCCAAGATTTTTGAAACATTCTTTGGATCCTGACCAATGAACGGTTCGTCGAGTATAATTAATTCAGGGTCGTAACATAAAACCGAGGCAAGATTCAAGCGTCGTTTTTCACCATGGCTCAGCAGCATAGGATGAACAGATCTGTACTCTCTCAATCTACCCAACTTCAATAATTCAATTGCGGTTCTACTTGCAGATTTTATATCCTTATTAAAATTCTTTGGCCCCAGCATCACTTCGTCCCAGACGGTGTTACCGAATAACATATGGTTCGGATTTTGGAATACATATCCGATGTTCTTTGCAAGCTCGGGTGTGTTTTTGGCAATTTTAGACGTGCCATTGAATTTATAGATGATATATTTCTTGGTAGGTCCTAAGAGACCGATTACGTTCTGGATCAAAGTAGTTTTTCCGGAACCGTTATCACCCATTAGCCCGATGAATTCGCCTTTGCGAATATCGAGGGTAATACCTTTTAATATCGTTTTTGATCCGTATTTGTAGGTCAAATCTTTCATTTTTAGGATATAACTTTTTTCAAGATTCTTTGTCAGATATTGCATATTTTGTTTTTGTTTAACCGTTAAACCTTTTGCACTTAGGGTACTTATTCGGTAGGTTTTGGGGTGGATTATCCTATTGTAATACTTCTCGGTAAATTCTTTAAACTGGTGCGAACGCAACACATGCTCGATTCGGCCGTGATTTAGAACCAGAATATGATCCGCGATGGGAATATACTGTGATGGGTTATGGTCCACGATTAGCAGACCCACATTAGTTTCACGCCTCAGGTTATCAATGAATTCCACAAATCTACGGCTTGAGCTTGGATCGAGGTTAGCGGTGGGTTCATCAAATACAAGAATCTTTGGCTCTAATACCAGCATGCTGGCAATAGCTACTTTCTGTTTTTCACCGCCACTCAATGTATCCAGCCGCCTGTTTCTTAAATGCCAGATCCCGAGTTTCAAAAGAATGGCTCGCACTAAAGATCTGATTTTCGCAGGCGGAACCATGAAATTTTCTAATGCAAATGCGACCTCGTGGAACACATCGGAAGTACATAACTGCCCCTCCGGGTCTTGCTGGACTAGCGAGATTTCTTTTGCGATCTCGTAGATCGTTGCATTATTGATATCCTTACCATCAATCGTAATCTTTCCATTGAGTTCGCCCTCAATACTGTGTGGAATGAAGCCACAAAGTGTGTTCAGTAGTGTAGATTTCCCGCTGCCACTGAGTCCCACAATAACCCGAACTTCTTGCGGATAGAGCTTAAGATGTATATCTTTTAAAACGGGTTGTTTTTGGTCGGGATAACTAAAACTTAGGTTGGAGACCTTAAGAATTGGTTTATTACTGTGCTTTATTTTTGAATTCATGTAACAACTATCCTTACCACATTACGGACCCAATATGCACCATCATAATTCGCAGCGATAAGACGTAATGAATCATTCTCCTTGATCAATATTAATTCATTATCTTCTTGCACCTTTGCCCAATCAAAAGTAGTGTTATATAGATCCGATGCAATGATTTCTATCTTAGATATATGCTCATTCGGTTTTGAATGATTAACGATAATATGTAATGGTACCCCTGTATAGTCTTTTTCAGATTCGAAAGTGACCTGCCCGCGTAATTGTGCACGAATTGTCAATGACTCATCTTTGAAATCTTCCGGATTATAGGTATATGGATTCTCTACTGCTCCTTCTACGGTACAAGTAGTAGTATCCTGAAATAGAGATGGTACTGTTAAAAAATATGCCATGCCACCGATCGCAAAAAATAGTATAAATAAAAACGAGGCAATGTAAAATGGATTGCGCAATAATTTAATCCTTCTTCGTTCAGTTTTTTTCGGTGCTGATAATGGTTGTGGGTTATGATTATAAACCACCTTTGGTTTCCAATCCGGTATTCTTGCCACCTTCGATTCATGAAGTAATTCGAGAGTTCCGGTACCGAAAAAACCTCCAAATACAAACCCTGAGCCAAAAGCAATTAAGCTAGTTGCAAACATGAACCAAAGTGGTAAGCTCGGAAAAAACAGAGGATAGAATACGAATACTTCTGCAGCCGCTGCAAACCCGGCAGAAATGCCGTATGAATATATTGCGTGCTTTTTCCTGAAGGAGGCCATGCCCAGATCTAAGAATACACCTTCCACACCGGAAATTAAAACCACAGTTATCCCATGCGGGTTACCGGTAAATAACTCGATCACACCTTTTAAAATCCCCGCAATTGTGCCGGTGCCGAGTTTTCGAATTAAACCGAAACATAACACGAGCCAAAATACATGTAACCCCGCTACAAGCTGTGCGGCGCCAAATGGAACACCAAACGCCCAATTGATAATATTGGCGACATATTTAACATATGTACTCATAATCCCGCCTAACGAACAGAGTACAGCGATTATGATAAGATCACGGACGCTGAATCTATATTTTGGATTCTTATTTATAAATTTTTTAGCCATAGTAAGTACGTTCCCCTGATTGCACTTGTATTATCTCCAAGCCTACAGGCAATTGAGATTATCCCGGATAATATGGAATGGATTATATTTTGTGAGAAAGCATTATGCTTTTAAAAACATATCGGTTAGTGTAATGTTGTAGTCCGTGGTTTGAAAGATCTTAAAATTGGAGAAATAGAATATAATAATGCGCCCGAGCTGGGATTCGAACCCAGGTAGGAAACTCCGCAGGCTTCCAGGATATCCAAGCTACCTCACTCGGGCATGGAATGATGAGTATTAACTACACTTTCTAAATGATTAGTATAAATTTTAAGTTAGGGAGGAGAACCTCCCTAACAACCCACCCTTTTATTATCCGATAGTGGGGTGCAAAGCACCCCACAAATGGATAAAAAAGTGATGGGAGTTTTAGGGGGAAGATTCTTCTTCCCCCTAAGTTCAAATATATACTCATTTAGTAGAAAGTATAATTAATACGCCCTAATCAAATTAAACCATTTAATATTTTCTTTCATGGAAAAATATTTTAATTTTTAAGCTTATGCCCTAT
>CBFDAW010000074.1:0-8801 GCA_965602865.1 uncultured Thermoplasmata archaeon | reverse complement strand
ATCTTCTTGTAATGTATTTCCTTCATATTTGATTAAAATCCCACATTTATGGATTATAAATACATCCGTGATTTTGAAATTTCCGCGTTTTCTATGTATTACTGTAATTATCGTCATGAGAATGATTAGGATGATGATTACTAATAAAATCCATACGTAAATAAGGAAGTTAGCAGTATTTTTTTGAGTGATTCTCAAATCTATTGTCTCAGTAATATCAACGATCCCATCTGTAATCGTTACCTCAACACCACTCTCCAGTGGTTTATCTGCATAAAATGTTAACTGTCTACCAGTTATGTTCACAATATTTTCATATTTGCTCTCGACGGAAATTTCGAGTTCATTTAGTTCATTATCGACATCGTCTAAATATGATGTTAGGTCTAATACCCATCGTTCCCCTACGTTTCCATGTTGTGGTGGGATCGAACTAATCGTTGGTGCGTCATTAACAGGGATTACTACAATATTTATCCCAGTTTCCACGAATGCAAGTGAATGATCTTGCGCCTTAAAGGTCACATATGATAAGCCAAACCAGTTTGGAATACTAGAAAAGTCTACACTGTAATTTTCATTTATTTCAATTGTTATGTTCTGTTCGTCTATTAAATTGTAAGTAAAGTCTAATTGATTATCATCCTGGTCTGTGAACAGTTCTTTGAGGTTGAATGCATTAATAATCTCCATATCTTCATTAAAATGAATATCCGCCAATTTCTTCTTTAACATTGGTGGAAAGTTATCGGTTACATGCACCCTAAATTCACTGGAAGCGACAGCGAACCCATCAGAAACAAAAAGCTTTACACGGACGGTCTCACCCAATAAACTTATCGGATAGTTCAATAACATGAGAGCATTATTAGAACTATGAAAGCCGATATTCTCAAGATTGGATGTCCAAATTTTAAGTTCATATGTTTCATTATCCGGATCGATTATATATTTTGATAGATTGAATTGGTATTCGAAGTCATAATGGACATATAAATCGGGAATGGGTAGGATCTGTGGTGGATCATTGACTTCTTGGACTATTACCTTGGCATAACCCTCCGCCATGGCACCGAATGAGTCCATGGCTCGGAAGGTGACGATTTCAGTGCCCGACCAGGTTACAGGGGAGGATATGGTAACTGAACTATTCTTATTTAAGTTCACAGACACAAATTCTGCATTGAATAAATAACTCAATGGGTCATTATCCGGGTCCATAAAATGATCTTTAAGATAGAATATATTATATTCAGTTTCTCCCTCTGAGAGGATGATATCGGGGAATGGCTTGCTTAATATCGGTGCATGGTTATCAGTAATAGATACTTGTAGAATTTCCTCGGTTTGTGCTTCGCCATCCGACGCAATTAAAGTTATATAAACGTCTTCGCCAAACATGCTTTTCGGGTAATTATATGTAATGTTCAATCCATTTACGACCGTATATTTTTGTTTTTTAGGCTCCACTACAGTTAGAAATAATTCAATATCCGGTGTTTCGATATCAGATATGTAATTTGAATAGTCAAAAGTATATGGTTCATTATAATGTACAGCAATATCGGGTACTTCTGTAATCACTGGCTTATCATTTATGGGTGTGATATTTACCCAAAGCGATTGGCTGGTTGTCATATTATCACTATCTACTAGCCATAAAGTCGCTTTATTGTTACCAAATGCATTTGGTTGGGGAATAAATGTAAATATGTCGGTTTCGGAAAAAAAGCCAGTTACTGTAAAAAGCGATTCATTATAATCAGTAAGATACCATAATAACTCATCATCCGTATCTTCGATATCCGTTTCATACATTCCTAGACTCAGTACCCAAGGTTCTGAGTCCTCTTGTTTGGTTTGATCGGGAACCCGCGGTGAGATCTTTGGTGGATGATGGGTCGACGAATTAAGCTGGACCGTGACATTGGCAAAACCTGAAATATCTTTAACCACTGCTTTTACTGTCCCACGCCCGGCAAAGTTCTGAGCTATTAAACGGTTCCCATCCATTTCACCCACATCAGTTTTCCAATCTGGTTCAATGGGTACTTCATTATCGAATTTATCATACCCTTTCGCAGAGAACATCATGGTCTCCCCGGCAATTACCACAATATCTCTGGGTATTACCTCAATATACTCCAACGGTCCTGGAAAAACCTTAATTTGTGCACTGCCTATAATATTATCCACGGTAGCATTGACGAAACCAAAGCCCGTTAGTTTCTGTGTAAAAAGACGACCCTCTTTGATTTCACCTACCGTAGTGCTCCAATTTGGATTAATCTCCAGCTCACGTCCATAATGATCATACCCTTTCGCGGTAAAATCAAGTTCTTGACCTACAATAACATCAACAGGGTTTGGATTGACATTAATGATCTCGAGCTCACCTAACCGCTCGAAGGTCAATGAAAAACTTTCTAATGATGGTGAAATTGAAATATTTGAGGTCATGAACTCGAATTTAAATCTAATCCTACCCGAATCTCTGGGTACGGAGGATAAATCACCATTAAGTTGGACATGTTCCCATGGAAAACCGTTTTCAATTGAAAAAAAGATCTCTATGATTTGATCATGTAACTCCGCATTCCAAGTTAACGATTGCCAGCT
Organism: uncultured Thermoplasmata archaeon; assembly: GCA_965602865.1. Classification (GTDB taxonomy): domain Archaea; phylum Thermoplasmatota; class Penumbrarchaeia; order JAEHCK01; family JAEHCK01; genus CBFDAW01. The sequence continues at coordinate 6,182 of CBFDAW010000074.1, read as the reverse complement.
AAGAAATCTTGAAGGCTCAAAAAAGTGTGTAATAAGAGACCCATCCGGTTCATATCTACTACCCTTTAGGGTTACACTTTTTAGAAGTGGTGTTGCATTCAAATCAAAACTAATTAATACCGCATAATATTGGATGTATCTATTCATCGGCGAAGTTATATTTTCACCTCGTGCTTTTCGATATGCTAATGACCATTCCGACCAGCTTCCTATGGCTGGATTTGGTGTCATACCTGTTCGGGTGTAGAATAGAATGGTTGTTTTTTGCGGTAATATTTCATTCCATTGAATAGTGCTCCAGTTCGTGATATAACCAGCATCTAGCACTTGTGATGTAAAAAAACCAATTACACCGAATTTTTTCATGGGAATCCCGCTATTAGGATGGTCTAAATAATTCAACCCAGAACCAACTGTTTCATTAGTACCATACTGCCAAACCCATTTTTTCAACCTATTTACTTCTAATACACGATGATTACCTGAATCGGTGATTAATATATTTCCATTTTCTAACTTAATTGCACATGTTGGTAAATCTAATCTATTTTCACTCGAACCCGGATTCTTATTTATCCCATATTGCCAAGTGATATTTCCTGTATCATCTACTTCAATAACTCGATGATTATTTGTGTCTGCAATCAGAGTATTGCCCGTATCCAATCTGATGGCAAATGATGGCGTGTTTAAATTACCATTATCAAATCCCGGTGAGCCGGTTCCGTATTGCCAAAGTAAATCTTCATTCCTATTAACTTCGATCACCCTGTGGTTACCCTGGTCGGTAATTAAGATTCTATCCCCCGGCATCTCATGTGCAAAAGTGGGATTCTTTAATTTACTATTCACTGGATTCCACATATCTTGATAACCATACTGCCAGACTCGCACTTTATCCCTATTAACCTCCACCACATAATCATTTTTCGTGTCCGCAATTAAAATATGATTGTTAGTTGCGGGTACAGCCGAGTATGGTTCATTTAAACGATTATCACCAAAGCCTTTGCTATAATTTAAACCGAATTGCCAATGAAATTCACCGTTTTGTCCAATTTCGAGCACACGATTATTTTCAGTATCGGTGATCAGAGTTTTGTTAGCATTCATTGGATAGGCGAACGACGGGTTATCAAGCAGGTTTAATCCGTAGCCCGTAGAAGTATTGGATCCATATTGCCAGAGCCATATATTATAATCAATTTTCACTACACGATTGTTTTCTGAATCTGCAATTAGTGTGTTGTAAGTTTTTGATATATCTATTCCTATCCCATTATTACCAACAACCTCTAAGTTTTCCCACGTACCGTTTCTAAATTGGGTAATTTTATTTTCGATTAGATTGATTCTATGTAATCTTAATTCCGCCTTACCCTCGATCAGATCGATGTTCGAGAATGTGTAATTGTTCGGGTTCTGTAATTCCCAAGTAGCGGTCCAATTACCATTAAATTTATCACTCAGCACCGGTTCATTTATAGGTTCTATAACCTCATTGCTGATTACGTTTAAACCTTGGTGAATAATAAATAAAATTACAATTAACCAGACAATTATAATTCCAAGTTTAGTTTTCACCGAAATCCTCTCTTGATTATTTACTACAAAATATTATTATTTTAAAATCCTATTAATAGGATAAATAATATAAATACACAATTTTTAATTTTGATAATTACAATATAAAAGGTTTCACTCAATTACATTGCGGTAATTCATAGCATTTTTAACAAATGAATATAGCAATTTTTTCAAATTTGTTTTTTTAATCAAAATTTATTTATCCCTTAACAATATTCAAGTGAGGCTTGGGACCTTGGGAATTATGTACGAGACTATCTCAAATGCTAAAAAAGAAAGCAAGTTTCTTGGGTTTATCTCAGAGCATCGTGCTTCAATACACGAAGAGATTTTTAAATATTTAAAGAATCCCGATGAGTTACGAGATAATGAACAACATTTTAAGAACTATTATAAAATGTTATATGATTATCCTTTTCGTGGTGGTAAATATATTAGACCTGGTTTGGTACTTTGTGCTACATTAGCGTGTGGCGGTAGGATTGAAGATGCGCGTATCACCGCAGCCGCTATGGAAGTGTCTGAAGATTGGATATTAATTCACGATGATATTCAAGATAAATCATTACACCGTCGTGGTAAACCGGCATTGCATATTATATATGGTAATGAATTGGCAATCAATGCCGGAGATGCCTTACATATTCTAATGTGGCGAATTCTATTAGATAATTCGAAAATTCATACTCCTGAGTTAGCTTTAAAATTATTCTACGAAATGAATAATTTCCTAGATATTACCTGTAAAGGTCAGTACTTAGAATTGACCTATGTTATGAACAACCGGCAAATTACTGCTGAACAGTATTTTGAGATCATTGACCGTAAAACCTCATGGTATACAATCATTGGTCCTATGCGATTGGGCGCACTGCACGCCGCTGCTAGGGCTGAAACACTTGATGGTTTTGTTGACTTTGGTCTACCGCTAGGTCGTGCTTTTCAGATACATGATGATTGGTTGAACATCTATAGTACAAAAACAGGGAAAGAACCCGGTGGAGATATATTGGAAGGTAAACGTACTTTACTGTTAGTTCATTTACTGGACATGTGTACTATTGAAGAAAAAAACCGGATAATAGAAATTTACCGACACTCTCGCGAAGAAAAAACAAATGACATGGCGCAAGAAATAATAGAACTTATGAATAAATATGATTGCAAGAATTGGATACGTACACAAGTTGAAAAGTATGCTTCCGAGGCAAAAGAACAATTAACAAAAATCACCGAGCTGAATCCAATTGGTCGAGAAATATTAGATGACGCAGTGGAGCTTATAATAAATCGAGAATTGTGAAAGCAATTGAATTATTGACTTGGATTATCCACTGATGCGAACCGCAATTAGAATCCGTACCTGTTGCATTTTTCGTCAACCATCTTTTGTATCTTTGCAATCTCCTCTGGTTTGTTCATCAAGTGCCTAAACCTGCCTTGGAGCTTGAGATATTCTTCTACGGGCTTGCGTTCTTTCGGTTTTTTTGTGATATTGATATTATTGAAATCTGGTCCCTCGAGCTCCCAGAGGACAAATACACCAGTTTGCACAGCCAACCGGGAGATTTCGACAGTTTTTTCACTTGGATACCGCCAACCGGTGGGACACGGGGAAAAAATATGAACAAAACATGGTCCTTTGGTCTCCAGCGCTTTTTTAACCTTTTTCTCAAGATCCCTATAATAAGCAATGGTGGCTGTAGCGGTATAAGGAATGTCATGTGCCGCACAAATTGCCGCGAGTGGTTTTTTATCCTTATCCTCGCCAATGCTTTGTGTTCCGGCAGGCGATGTGGTGGTTGAGGCACCATATGGTGTAGAGGAACAACGCTGGATACCGGTGTTCATGTATGCCTCGTTATCAAAGCAAAAGTATGTAATATCATGCCTGCGTTCCAACATACCGGATAATGCCTGGAAGCCTATGTCAAACGTACCCCCATCACCGCCAAGAGCGATTACATTAACTCCCTCGCGTTTCTTTTTTGCGATCAATGCCGCTTCTACACCAGACGCCACCGCAGCAGAATTCTCGAACGCAGCATGTATAAGTGGAATTTCCCAGGCAGTTTCTGGGTACCCGGTAGTCATAACCTCAATACAACCTGTGCAGATCGATGCGATAGTATTCGGCCCCGCGGTGTTCAATACATGTCGGACCGCGATTGCCTCGCCGCAGCCAGCACAACCACGATGACCACATGAAAATAGCTCTTTTGATTGATCTTCATTATTTACATTTTCTTCTACCATATTATCACATCTCCATCACAGGTTCTCCTCTTTTACATTAATCCACTTGGTCTGGGTTTCAACCTTTCCGGTATTCATTACATTCTCTGAATCTGCAACGATTTCTCTGTAATCGTTAATAGTAATATCCCTACCCCCAAGACCTACTATGTAATTGGTAATCAAAGGTTTGGTTGCTTGATTAACGAACTTCCCCGCAACCTCAGAGTACACTCGGCCGCCGAACCCGAATGAAATATTCCGGTCCACTACTGCAAGAACCTTCGCATGCTGAGCACATTCAAAGAGCTCTTTTTCAGGGAACGGTCGGAGGACCGTCATCTTTGCTAAGCCAACCTTTTTACCCTCCTCACGCAGTTTCCTGACTGTGGCTCGAGCAGTGCCACTCATGGACCCCATAGTAACCAGAATTATGTCGGCATCCTCTGTCTCGTATATATTAATTTTCTTATACTCACGACCAAATTTTTGCTTAAACTCTGCAAATACTTCGTCGATCACTTTTTCTGCCGCATTCATTGCAAGTTCTTCGGCGTACTTGAATTCCATGTAATATTCGGGTGTGCCAAATGAACCCACTGTTGCAGGTTTAGTTGGATCCAAATATGATGCTGAGGTAGTAAATGGCGGTAAAAACTCATCCACCGCGCTTTGTTCTGGCACATCCACTACTTCCATGGTATGCGTTAATACGAATGCATCCAGCCCGACCATTGCCGGTAAAAGTACATTTTTATTTTCGGCAATTTTGAAGGCCATAATCACAAGGTCCAAGGCTTCTTGATTTTTCTCGGCATAGAACTGCATCCAACCGGTATCGAGTTCAGAGATGGTATCCTGGTGGTCACACCAGATATTGATAGGCGCAGATAATGCCCGGTTACCGATGGGCATCACAATGGGCAGCCGCATACCGGCAGCAATGAATAACATCTCATGCATTAATGCCAATCCCTGTGAAGCAGTACATGTGCACGTCCGAACCCCGGTGGCAGAAGCACCGATACACGCACTTATTGCAGAATGCTCACTTTCCACGGTAATAAATTGTGTATCGAGCTCACCATTCGCAACATATTCGGAGATTTTCTCAGGGAATAGTGTAGAAGGTGTAATCGGGTACGCCGGAATTACATCTGGTCTACAGAGTTTTGCCCCCACGGCGGTCGCTTCATTACCACGAACTATCAATTTCATATGAATCACTTCTCCTCCAGTTTCATTGTGATTGCTTCTTTAGGGCATTCATATGCACAAATTCCACAGCCCTTACAATAGTCATAATTAATCTTTGGTCCATCTTTGGTTTTCTCAACCGCGGAATCCGGACAGTACTCATAACAAAATAAGCATTTTTTAGTGCATTTATTGAAATCGATTACTGGTTTCATATTTCGCCAGGTACCGGTTTTATAATTCTTTGAACTTCCTGCTGACGGGTTAATTGCACCTATCGTGATCTTTACCATTTTTTCACACTCCGGATTAAACTATTGTCTGTTCAAACGCATCCTGTGCCGCTTTTTTGTTCTCTTCCTTTTTCACAGGTGCGTTTTCGGAAATTGCTTCTATAATAGCTGCCATACCTATATTGCCTACAGCCTTAGAATATGCACCAAGAACTGCTGTGTTCACAATCGGATTAGTCAACGTTCCAAGTTTATTATCCACTGCGATCTTTGTAGCATCAATGGCAAATACTTTGGCTTCGCCAAAGTCAAATTCCGAGGAGGCTTTTGCAGAATTAATCACCGCAATTCCATTTTTTTTCAATCCCTCGGCTACCTTTACCACCTCTAGTAGTGTGGGATCCAGCACTACTATAGCATCCGGTTCATAAATCTGCGTTTTAATGTCGATCGTTTGCTCATCCATACGCATAAACGCTGCAACAGGTGCGCCTCGACGTTCCACACCGAACATCGGGAATGCCTGGACATCTTTACCCTCTTTAAACGCCGCAACTGCCAGAATGTTCGCTGCGGTGACCGCACCTTGACCGCCACGGCCATGGAATCGTACTTCGTACATTGTTACACCTTCGATTTGATTTTTAATAATCAGATTATTAAGAGGTTAAAATTTTATATTAATAGCCTTTTCCAGGGATATTTCTTAACCTACCGTCGCTCGGTATTACAATCACTACCATAAATCTTTCGTTTTATTATTTTTAGTGCAATATTCCCGAATGGAAAAAAACTAAGTCATTATATCTGCAATAGTAAAATATTGGTGGGTACCGAAAAATTTATTACTTATTTTATTTTTAAAATAAACAGAGTTAAACCTGAGTATCGGCAATTGTTAGTAACGAGGAATCAAGTTCATTAAATTTA
>CBFDAW010000073.1:0-9031 GCA_965602865.1 uncultured Thermoplasmata archaeon | reverse complement strand
TATTCTGGCAAATATCTTTATATTCGATGCACGATTTTTGATAAAACAGGCAATTCTGCCGAAAATATATATGTTGAGTACATCGAAGAAATTTACAACGATTCTTTTGATCTCTCTATCACGATTTCGGATGTGGTATTTAGTGATAATTACAAATCCATTCGGCAAGAAGGGAACCAGGTAATACCTATTAAAGTTAAAATTCATAACACGGGGTCAATAGATGTACAAAATATTGAGGTCTCAATTTTCGTCAATAATCCCGATAAAAATAATGATGGGTATATCGACAATTTAACTAATTCAATTAAAACTCAAAATATAGATGTTATCCAAAATGGAGAAGTAAAAATTATCGAAATGGATCTAGAATTAAATTTATCAAGATTAAATTACTTTTGGGTGGCCATCGATCCTTCTAACGTTGTAAATGAATCAAATGAACTTAATAATATAATAAAAGTAAATTTGAATTGGTATCTTAAAGAATCAGTAATCCCAGAATTTCCAATCTATTCAGGAATATTTGTTATACTTTCTATAATTTTAATTCATGCTTTTTTTAAAAAAAAAGATCTAGGAAAAAAACCTGGAGACCGGGTTAGCAACAAATTAAGAAATTTTAAATGTTAGGTTATTTCCAAACAATTTACTAGACTTTAAATTTCTAAAATTCATATAGTTTTACTATTAGATGATAATTATGTACAAAATCGAATTTCCTAAAGTTTCTGAGTTAGCCTGGGCACAAAAAAAGGTTATTAAAAATGTACAAAAAAATAAAAATATTTATCAATATATAATTGAAACCCACATTCTAATTTTGATATGTACTATGTTATTCGGAGCTACATTAGGAGTTTTTGCTAAAGGCCCCCAAATTATGTATGACGCACTAAAAATTCCTATTCTCTGGCTAGTTACACTATATATCACTTTACCTATAATTTTTATAGTAGATGTAATGTTAGAAAATAAAATTACATTTTCCCAGACTTCAGTTCTATTATTATTGGGATTTACTACCGCCTCAATTGTATTAATTGCATTTACACCTCTAATACTATTTTTTATTATCTCCGCACCTGATTATAATTTCATAACATTATTAACCATAGTAATAAGCGGTTTTGCAGGATTTTTTGGAATTATTTCAATTCTAAGCAGCTCCAGGCGGTTTCATAAGAACAAAACCTGGAATCCTTCATTAATAATTGGTAGTTTTATTATTATTTTCGTGGGCACCCAACTTGCGTGGACATTGAGACCGTTTTTCCATTTTTCACCTGGGTTTATAAGACCAATATATGGAAATTTCTATGTAGCTCTTGCACGAGTCATACAACACCATCCCATAATTGCAACTATTTTGATCCTTATTTTTGGGCTAATTGCTTTATTTGTAATAATTATACGGACGACAACGGATTCAGAAACTGAAAAAAGCATTAAAAGTTCACAAAAAGTAAAAACAAAACAGAAATTGAAATCAAAGAAAAAGCCCACACAAAAACCAATATATCCATATTACCCTCCCATATATTATCCTGCCGAAGTTCTGGGTATTACACAAACTAACCCACCACAATCGTGTTCTACGCAAAAGGAGAAGCAAAATGTGTAAGCTTTGGATGATGAAATTAAGAAAATCTTTATTTATTGGGATAACTTTTACAACCATAATATTTTCATCAGGGTGTGTTAGTTTTTTTGAAAATAATATTATGATTTTAGATAGAATTAGATAACGAAGAATACCCCTGGGCAAAGAAAGGTGAAGATTACAAAGCTAAATTAGATCCTTATAAACCAATTCTTAAAGAATCCATGGATTATATTACAACATTAATTCATAATGCTGTTGGTTTATGGCCCTCGAAAAAAGGATATTCCTATGAAGATGGATAAATTAATTTGTGTAATTGATGACTTAACGCATCATTATTCTATCGTTCGATTCCTATTATGTTCTTTGGCAGGCGCATGTGCTCTTAGTAGGTGGCGTGGACCAATGCAAGGGGCGGAAGATATGGATTTTATCCATAACTCATCGACGCTACATGGGTTGGTGCGGTAGCCCATGTTGGGTATCTACATATTCGTTCTGGTTGTCGTAAACTATATATAATCTCGATCTACATAGCGTATTACGGTAGTATTATGGAAACTGTAACTGTATCACCAAAATTTCAGGTCGTTATTCCAGAAACTATAAGAAATCACCTAGAGATTCATCCCGGTGAAAAAGTAGTTATGTTGGAAAAAGATGGAGTGATCCATATCGTTCGAATTGGTAACATAAAAAACTTACGAGGTAAACTTAAAAAATTATCAACCGAGGGATTACGTGACGAAAAAGACAGATTCTAAGCCTAGAACAAAAGGTGTATTTATTATCGATTCTTATGGATGGATTGAATATTTTTCAGAGGGTAAATACGCAAAGGAATATGCGGAGTATATAGAAAATGCAAATCCTCAGAATTTTATTTCACCAACAATTGTTTTATATGAAGTATATAAAAAAATCCTTTCCGTATATAATGAAGAAAAGGCTATGGAAGCAGCTGCACATATTAAATATGCAACACAACTGATAGACTTGTCAGATAATCTAGCTATTTCTGCAGCAGAAACTAGTTTAAAACAAAAACTGCCGATGGCTGATGCAATTATTCTAACCACTGCAAAGAATTATAATGCAAAAGTAATAACTGGTGACAATCATTTTAAAGGATTGGACTCAGTTATATTCATTTAATAATGGTTTTTCAAAAGATTGGAACTTATTCACACATAATATTTGATTCTTTAATGTATAATGATATGAATCCATTTTATCCTATAACTGGAAATCCATTATTTATATTATTTTGTTGGAGATACATTAAATCAATAAAAAACTAATACTTAATCTGATCAGATATCCTTAAGAAAGTTATATAAATGATTTTCTCATCAATTTTTTTTCTATCGTCTGGCTGGCGCTTATTATCATCGTTTTATTTGCATTAGTTCGTCAAAATCTCACCGGCTCCTGGAACTCACCGAATACTTCCCTAAACAAATCCGCGATCTCGCCCACGGTGGCGTACATGGATACTGCATCGATAAGATACGGCATTAGATTCTCAGTACCTGCTGCCTTTTCACGGAGGATGTCCAGTTTCTCTTTCACCATTGCATCGTCCCGTTTCTCGCGCACCGCGTTTAGCCGTCGTACTTGTTCCTCAGCCAACTCTGAGTTATATTCATGAAATTCAACGGTTCTTTCCTCTTCCTCTTCAGTGCGGTATTTATTAACACCAATTTTGATGAATTCGCCGTTCTGGATCGCCTTCTCCATCTCGTACGCCTGCGCCGATACCTGTGCCTGGATATAGCCTTCTGCCACTGCTTTTACTATACCGCCTTGTTTATCAACCTCAGCCATGCAATCTGTGATCCGTTTCTCGAACTCGTTGGTCAACGATTCTACATAATACGACCCCGCTAATGGATCGGCGGTATCACCGGCACCCATTTCATCCACCAGCATTTGCATAGTCCGTAATGATATTAGTGCAGCTTTTTCAGAGGGAATTGTATACGCTTCATCATACGAGCACAGCGCCATGGTCTGTGTGCCGGAAAGAGCGGAAACCAAAGCATAATATGCACCGCGGACTATATTATTCTCTGGCTGTTCGATCACTAAGCCGCCACCACCGCCACCGGCGATCATCTTCATTTGTTGCGCTTTCGGGTTATCAAGCTTATAATCGTTCTTGATAATTTTCGCCCAGAGCCGACGTGCTGCCCGAAACTTGCCTATTTGTTCGAAAATGTTTCCGTGGATATCAAAGTTGAACGAGAACTTTGGCACGAATTTATTCGGATCCGCACCACGTTTCAACACATCATCGATATACGCCTTGGCGATACAATATGCATACGCGATTTCCTGGATAGGATTTGCACCGGATTCACGAATATGATAACCACAAACAGATACGGGATAATATTTTGGAACCTCATTGGCACAGAACTCTATGGTATCGCTAATTAACCGGATAGAAGGCTCAACCGGATATATCCAGGTACCTCTACCAACATATTCCTTTAAAATATCGTTCTGGGCGTTCCCACGAAGTTCAGACAATGGAACCCCATGCTTCTGGGCGATCACGAAGTACATTGCCATCATAACCGATGCCATGGAATTAATCGTCATTGACACACTGATCTTATCAATGGGGATGTCCTCAAATGCGTCTTCCATATCGGCAAGGGAATCTATCGCCATACCAACACGTCCCACTTCACCGGCCGCACGCGGGTCATCGGAGTTCAAGCCCAGTTGTGTTGGCAGATCAAATGCAACATTCAGGCCGGTCTGACCGTGGTCAATCAAGTACTTGAATCTTTTATTGGTCTCTTTCGCGGTTGCAAAGCCGGAATACTGGCGCATGGTGTACGGGCGGAATCGGTACATGTATTTGTGGATGCCTCGGGTGAATGGGTACTCGCCAGGATCGCCAATGTCCGTATCATAATCGACATCTTTGATGTCCTCCGGGGTGTAAATAGGTTTTACTTCTATTCCCGATTCTAACTTTACCTCCCTTAGCTTAGGCGGCTCTTTTCCGTTAGACATGTTTATCACCAACCGTTTTATTGATATATTCCACAATCTCGTTAAAATTCGTACTCGTCGGGAAGATCCCGGCAACACCCATCCCGGTTAAGGCTTGATGATCCTTTTTTGGAATACTCCCACCCACCAAGACCATCACATCCTCCATTTGATTCCTTTTAAGCTCGTCGAATAAACCTTGTGTTAGGGGTATATGCGCCCCGGATAATATACTGAGGCCGATTACGTCAACGTCCTCTTGCAGTGCCGCTTGGACGATCTGCTCGGCCGTCTGGTGGAGACCAGTGTATATCACCTCGAAACCTGCGTTCTTAAGCGCATGCACTACCACTTTAGCACCTCTATCGTGGCCATCCAAGCCTGGTTTGGCTATTAAAACTCTAATCTTTCGATCGGTTCTTTGCTCCATGACAGATTCCCCCTGGCGAACGGGATACCTAATTCTACGAATATAATATTTTTGCATCATTCTTGAATTCTTGAACATATTATAAAAAAATAGTTATAACCTAAATATAATTCTATAGTATGACTCCGACGAATCCGGGGGGTACATTAGAAGGAGCACTTGATCTGCACGCCGGTGATTGTATCGCATTCGTAGGCGCCGGTGGTAAGACCAGTTTAATGCTAGTTTTAGCAGAGGAATTACATAATATGGGTTTCAAAGTAGCGGTAACCACAACTACGAAGATGGGCACTACCGAACTAATAAAAAATAGCGAACTCATAGTTCAATCTGGAATGGATTTTGGGGATATAATTGCAAAATTACATGATGTATTAACAGCGAATAAAATCCCAACCATATGTTCAAGAATCGATGTTACAAATGACAGGCTGATAGGTATCGAACCAAAAACCGCTGACCGGTTAACAAGAGAGGTTGACTATTTATTGATAGAAGCCGATGGTGCGAGAAGAAAACCATTTAAAATACCAATGCCTCATGAGCCCGTGGTACCGGAGTGCGTGAATAAATTATGCATTGTTATAGGTCTTGACGCCCTTGATCAGCAGATCGATGAAGAACATTTTTACAATGTCGATGGTATGGTCAATTTCGGCGCCGCACGCAATGAGCCGTTAACTCCAATAAAGATACGGACATTACTTTTCCAACCTAACGGGTATATTAGATTTAAAACCAAAGCTAGAGAGCGTGAACTCTATTTACTATTGAACAAATTTGATAAATTAACCGATTCAAATAATTTTCGAACAATTACGGATGAGTTATTTCATAATGCTATTGAAGGAATAATCCTAACCTCAACAAAAACTTACCCCACAATGAAAATGCTTGTAGACAACAACCAACAAAAGATCGGTGGCGTAATTTTAGCTGCTGGGAGATCTACACGGTTTGAGGGTTTAAAGCAAAACGCTGAGATTGGTGGTAAAACACTGGCGAATCACATCACTAATCAGGCACTGGCTAGTAATTTAGACGAGGTAATACTGGTGGTTGGGCATAGAAAGGATGAGGTAATTAACGGAGTTACCGAACTTTTGGATAATAAAAAACTAATATTAGTTACAAATGAAGACTACCAAAGCGGTATGAGCACATCACTTATTTCCGGTTTGAAAAATGTTCAAGATCGATCGGATGCCACAATGTTTATTCTCGGCGATCAACCAAAGGTAACAACTGAACTAATAAATAAATTAATTACTGCCTACAAACATTCCAATGCGAAATTATGTTTACCGGTTTTGAATACACCAACTGGTCCTCGCAACGGTAATCCTGTTATTATAAGTAAACCACTATACCCCGAGCTGCTGCAAATAACCGGTGATATCGGTGCCCGTGAGGTTGTTAAAAACAATATATCATATGCGAAACTAATTGAGTTTTCCGACGAGTGCTCACAATTTCAGATTAATACTCGAGATGATCTTATGAAATATATTGGAGCGAAAAAATAAATGTACGATTATTATGATAAACTTTCAGAATTAATTCGAACAAATTCGAAATTCGTGGTCGCTACGGTGGTAGATGCAAAAGATTCGACACCACGCGAAATCGGTGCGAAAATGACGGTGTTACCAAATGGCACAATATACGGGACCATAGGCGGCGGCAAGCTTGAACGCCTAGTCATCCAGGATGCAAAAAAGGCAATGGAAAATGGTAGTAGCATCTTGAAGGAATATTCGTTATTGGAGGAAGATTTGGGTGGAATCGGTTCAAGGTGCGGCGGTGAGGCTGCTATATTCATCGAGGTTATTACCCGAGGTGAGAGGCTTTTAATACTAGGTGGTGGCCATATCGGGCGTGCATTGTATAAAATAGCTCCCGAGGCTGGGTTTTCAGTAGTAGTAGTGGATGAGCGCGGTGAGTTTGCCTCTCAAGAACGCTTCCCAAAAGCCGAACTAGTTCTGAATTGTAAAGTGGATGATCGTAGGGTTTTAGATGTTGTGGATAATGATACATATATCGTAGTCATGACCCATGAACATAAAGAGGATAAACAAGCGGTAAAATGTCTCCTTGATTGTGATTATAAATATTTGGGTATGATCGGTAGTGCAAGAAAGGTTTCAGAGACATTGAAAGAGTTAAGATCCGAAGGTGTACCAAAAGATAAATTGGATAAGATTTACACACCAATTGGTTTAGACATAAAAGCTGAGACGCCAGCAGAGATTGCCATAAGTATTTTGGCAGAGCTCGTCCAAGTTCGCAAAACCGGTAAACCGTCAGAGATCAGCCTTAGTAAGATAGGAAGGTAATCTATGTTGAAAAATAAACAAATACTAGTAAAAGGCGCTGGCGATTTCGCCTCGGGCAGTATTAGACGATTACATCTGGCGGGTGCCAAGCTCGTTTGCACTGAGCTTCTCCAACCGTTGACCATACGACGGCGTGCAGCGTTTTCGGAAGCCATATACTCGGGAGTACATTCGGTCGAGGGTGTAACCGCTATTAAGTCCAAACCAGAGGAAATAGACCTGTGTTTTATCAACGGAAAGATCCCTATTATTATCGACCCGGAAACAAGGGTTCTTCAGCAGCGAAAGTTTGATATCGTTATTGACGCCAGGATGATAAAGAAGAACCGTGGTACGAAAATCACTGATGCACCCATTGTGATCGGGCTCGGACCAGGTTTTGAGGCGGACTATGATTGTCATGCCGTGGTGGAGACTCTAGCCGGGCATAATCTTGGAAGGGTAATTTACAATGGAAAACCTGCAAAAAACACAGGAACACCCAACCCCCCAGAAATATATTTGAGATCATGCTGCGCAGGATTTGATGCAAATGATCTGGTAATCCGTGCACCGGCGAATGGTTCCTTCTTAAGTCTAAAAAGTATTGGGGATATGATTAATAATGGAGAATTAATTGGTAAAGTAAATGACCATAATGTTAATACAACTTCATCCGGTGTACTCCGAGGACTTATACACGATGGTGTTAATGTGTCAAAAGGTTTGAAGATTGGTGATATTGACCCGAGTGGAGATGTAAGTAGGGTTAATTTAATCTCAGAAAAAGCAAATGCTATTGCGGGTGGTGTGCTCGAGGCGTGTTTATATTTACTCGATAAATAATACTTATGAAATTATTGATTGAAAATGGTGATATCCAAATGAAATTGAAATTAAACCTTCTTAAACCGTTTTCAGATGCAATTGGCAAGAAAGAGCTGGGCTTTGAATTTGAAGGCGGAACTTTACAGGAGCTATTTGAAGCATTAGTAGAGAAATATCCAAAGTTAAAAAAAGAGTTATACTCTAAAAACGATGAGATTACGGATTATGTAAGCATTTTCATCAATGATAAACCGCTTTCTGTGTTAAATGGGCTTAAAACCAAGCTTAAGAACGGTGATGAGTTATTGTTCTTTGTTCCGATTAGCGGCGGGTGAGTTTAGGTTGTAACGGGATGTAGGATGGAAGTAATTCGGCATAATTATCTATAGAAGAAGAAACATGAAATATTGATTTTCTTAGTAATCGCCCCCTGGCAAATCCGAGCTACAGCAAACCAACTGTACCATTAAGTATTAATAATAGGATAAAAACTGTTCCAAAATTAATTTATATAATCCATAACCTTCTTTTTAAATAGGCATGAGGTGCTGACATGGACATGACAAACTCTCCTTTCATGGGTGTGAAAATAAAAAGACTTGTTTTTCCGGTCTTTTCTATTATTCTTTTAATATTTTCAACGCAGATATTGGTTTTTGCAGGTCAAGATTGGTCTCCTGCACAAATAGATATACCAACTAATGACACTTCTACTTCACGTAGTTCGCGCGGGCCAAATACCGATGATGAATCAAATAATGATTTCGATTCTGCTTCACTAGTGACACACTCTCCGACTATAAATCGAATGCTCAATGGGAGTTTTACCACCGGTGACCCACG
>CBFDAW010000072.1:0-9124 GCA_965602865.1 uncultured Thermoplasmata archaeon | reverse complement strand
AATAATATTTTATTTTAGTTTAACTCGTATTCTTATCCTTAGTTGGGTAATTAGGTGCGCGTTTAACGATGGGCACTCTCGGATGGCTTTCACGAACAGCACTAGCGGTTATGGTTCGTACAAATTCCGCTCGCTCTTGAAATTCTTTCAAATCCATGGCACCACAATAGCCCATGGCTTGCCGTAGACCGCCAATCAATTGATACACATGGTCCTTTAACGGCCCTATTGCAGGCACCATTCCTTCAATACCTTCAGGCACTAATTTCTTAGAGAGTTGGTCCTCCGCCAATTTCTGACCGTATCTATCCGCGGAACCTTCCTGCATTGCTCCCACTGAGCCCATACCACGATATGATTTGAATACACGATGGTCTTCTGTTATATATATCTCCCCCGGTGCTTCATCGGTACCCGCGAATAAACTGCCAATCATAACCGCTGCTGCACCGAGTCCTAGTGCTTTTGCGATATCGCCAGAGTATTTAATCCCACCATCCGCAATAATCGGTACCTCTCCGGCTGCACGGACACACTCATAGACTGCCGTTGCTTGCGGTACGCCAACACCCGCTACCACTCGCGTGGTGCAAATCGCCCCAGGACCAATTCCGACTTTGATTGCATCCGCCCCGGCATCAATGAGAGCATTGACACCTTCTTTAGACGCCACATTACCCGCTATAACATTTAAATCACCATAATCCTTTTTTATTGCTTTAATGGTGTCAAGTACATTTTTTGAGTGGCCATGGGCGGTATCAATCACCACGGCGTCTACTTTTGCATTTACCAGTGCCTTAACTCTGATAGCATAATCAGTGGGTCCAACTGCAGCAGCCACTCGTAATCGTTTATTTTCATCTTTACATGCATTGGGGTATAAATAATTCTTTTCCAGATCCTTTCGACATACTATGCTCAAAAGTTTCCGGCCGGTATCATTATTGATTATCAGCACCTTGCCTTTTTTACTCTCCTTTAACTTTTTATTGGCTTCATCTAATGTTATCCCATCATAGACAATTACCAAATTCTCAAAAGGTGTCATATAATCCTGAATAAGGTTATTATCGGGCTCATCAAAATAATAATCCTTGGATGTTAATAAGCCTACCAATTTTCCATTCGGGCTGCCATCGCTTGTTATTGGTATTCCACTATATTTCTTATTGATGTTTCTGGCATCTGCCAATGTATTAGTAGGTCCCAGTGTCAGCGGATCCTCGACAAAACCACTTTCAAAGCGCTTAACCTTTTCAACTTCATATGCTTCTCGCTCGGGGGACATGTTTCGATGAATGACACCTAGTCCGCCTTCTAATGCTAATGCAATTGCCATTTTCGCTTCGGTTACGGTATCCATTGCTGCACTTAGAATTGGTGTTTTAAGTCGAATATTCTTAGTAATTTTGGTTTCGACATTAACAGTGGAGGGGTCTATATCCGAGTATTGCGCTTTTAATAAAAGATCATCATATGTTAATCCTAAATTCTTGAATTTATCTTCATAATCAGTCATAGATATCAAATCTCCAACATATGGGGTATTTTAAAAAAAAGGATGTTTTTTGTGGTTTGTTTTGGAATTTCAAACCCCCTCGAAATTTTTTAGGGTAAATATCATCATTACTTTTAAAGCTTCGCATAAAGAATATCATTATTAACCAGTTTAACATTACTTGATTTGATTTTCTATTTGCGTAAAGAATTCATAGTATTAATATTCCGTTAAATATTGAACAAAAATTTTTGATTAAAAGTATAGGACTGATAAAAGATGAAATATAAATCCTTTTCTCTGGATCCATTCCAGATTGAAGCATATCATGCACTGACCAAAGGTAAATCGGTTATAGTATCCGCCGCCACAGGTACAGGGAAAACTCTAATTGCTGATTTTGTAATCAATAAATTTATTGGTAATGATTTAAAAACTTATTCGCCACCGGCGCATGAAAATAATTCGAAACTAAATACTGAATCACAAGTTGAACCTGAGGATATTTCAATTTCTTCATTTAAGCCATTTAGTTTAGAAACCGTAGGAGCACATGTAGTCTACACCGCACCAATTAAAGCATTATCCAATCAAAAATATCGTGAGTTCACATCTGAATACGGTTTCGAATCTGTTGGGATTCTTACCGGTGATGTGCAAATCAATCCAATTGCACCACTGGTAATCATGACTACGGAGATATATCGAAATATGTTGATAAGTAGTGATCGTCTTTTGGAAAATCTTAATTATACTATATTTGATGAGATACATTATTTATCAGATTACGAGCGTGGGACAATCTGGGAAGAGGCAATAATTTTCACGCCGGACAACGTTAAATTCCTTTGCTTAAGCGCAACGGTACCTAATGCATTAGAGTTGGCAGGTTGGATTAAAAGTATCAAGGGTCATGAGGTAGAAGTGATCAATTGGTCCAAGCGCGCAGTACCATTGAAACAATACTTGTTCGACTCTAAACTTGGATTGTGTACACAAGGCGAGATCAAAAATGAGATATATAAAGATATAAAAGTAGAGCTTAATTGGCGAAAAGAACGAAGAAAAAAGAAAAAATCCAAGTACTGGGAAAAATATACAAATGCAAAGCGTACAAGGTTCGAAAAAGTACCTTTACCCAATCATATTGAACTTGTCCGTCAATTAAACAAACATGACTTGCTCCCGGCGTTATTGTTCTCGTTTTCACGCCGTAATTGCCAAAAACGAGCACGCGAACTTGCCGGTAACTTTAATTTTAGCACCTCCTCCGGACGTGCCATGGTAAAAAAATTATTCGATGAACATGTGGACTCTGAATTACATAACTTAGAATCTGTACAACTGGTCAAGTCGGTGGTTGAGCGTGGAATAGGAATTCATCATGCTGGGTTACTACCCGGACTTAAGCTTATGGTGGAAAAATTATTCAATTTGGGTCACCTGAAAGTGCTCTATGCCACCGAAACCTTTGCATTGGGAGTAAACATGCCCGCACGCACCGTAAGCTTTCTGAATCTGCGTAAATTTGACGGATTCAGAAATAGATATTTATTAAGCAATGAATTCTCCCAGTGCTCGGGTCGCGCCGGAAGACGTGGGATTGATGAGGTCGGGTATGTTGTTACATTGATAGCTCGTAAAAAAAACGAACTTTCCGAATATCAAACAATCACCACCGCCGCCTTAGAACCCATTACCAGTCAGTTTACATTATCCTATAACACCGTGATCAACCTGGTTAAGAACCATTCGCCAACAGAGCGTGAACAAATATTGAAATCATCTTTTGATTATTATCTTAGGCGCAAGAACCGTAAACACATGTGGGTACTACGACGATATAAACAATACCTACGGGTATTGAACAAATTAGGATATTTATCTGGTGAAAACGTAACACCTAAAGGTGAGTTTGCATCAAGAATTTATGTCCATGAATTATTAGTGTCCGAAATTTTTACCACGGAATTATACAAACAGCTTGATTCCATTGCTCTGGCAATACTTCTTACCGCGATCATGTACGAGGAGCGCCACGGTGACCACTTCAAGTTCGATTCCGAATCTAATTATTATGATAACATTTGCTCAGTAATATTCAAAAACGCTGTTATCACAAACGAAATAAATTATATGAGTTTAAAACGAATGTGTTTATTTGTCCGTGCCTGGTGTTCGGGTTGTGAGTTTACCGATTTATTAGATATTTGCACTTTGGAAGAGGGCGATATTATACACTTACTTAGAAATACACTCGACCTTACCAGGCAGGTATTACGTGCTGCTAGCGAAACAGAGATCATAACTAAAATGGAAAAGATAATCGAAATGATCGATCGTGATGTGGTTAAAGTGAGTTTCTAATGGAAAAATTTAAAACTCCGGATAAGCATTATCGCCTAGGGTGTGGACTAGTTGCCCAAGCTTAGACATTCGACCATTGGATATTTGAATTCTGTTTTAATTTTATTAATCGTTCTTACTCTTTTATGCCTAAGTCCCGTTTCCGGGTCAGTACAACAGTTCGTGATCGAAAGTTCAATCGCGCAAGAGCAAACGCAAACAGACGCCGAGACAGAAAATTATTTCTTGTGCACAAAAGACAGTTTCAAATATTTGCATCTCGAAGGCTCGCCTGCAGAGATTGGATACTTGCATGGGTCGTTACTTGCCGATTATGTCCAGCGCTCCTTGGATGGCTATGCGCATGCCACAGAAAATTGGCACAGTATGGATTGGGAGCAGTGCCGTCGTCAGGCACGAACTTACTGGTATTATGTCCCTGATGACATGAAAACTGAAATTGAATCAATCGCCGCCGGTGCGGCAGATAACGGTGTCATACGCCCACAAGGTACTGAACAAGTGGATTGGTTGGATATACTAACTTTAAATGCAATGTGGGATATTTGGTGGCGCGTCTCAGCACCGGGTAACCCACTGTGGTGGTTACCATTCGGCGATGAAACACTTATTGAAAATTATCAACCACCTGAGACGCTCCATCATTGTTCGGCATTTATTGCTACGGGTAATGCGACAAAAGACGGTGGTTTTGTTATGGCTCAAAGTCTTTGGATGCCATATTTCTTATCACCCTCTCACGCCGTGTTTCTCGATATGGTGCCGCAAGACGGTAATCGTATTCTAATGGAAGTCAATGCCGGTTTAATCTGGAGCGGTACGGAGTGGTATATTAATAGCGGCGGGTTGGTAATTGCAGAAACCACCTTAGGTTCCGGACCGTATAACTGGGGTAATATCCCATCGTTTATCCGATTACGAAAAGCGGTGCAGTACGCCGACAGCATAGATGAATTTAAAAATATTATGCTGGAAAACAGTAATGGCGCGTATTGTGGTGATTATATAATCGGTGATGCAAAAACCGGCGAAGTAGCCGTTCTCGAACTCGGTGGTAAAAAATGGGCAATTGCCAGGACTAATAATGGATTCTTGCCCTCCTGTAATTATCCCTGGGACCCCGAAGTTGCCGAGGAGATGGGTGAGGAACAGGGTTGGAACCATGGTTGTTATCCGCGGTGGGTACGCTGGCATCAATTAAAGAGAGAGAATTACGGTGAGATCACCACCGAGGATGCAAAACGATTCATCGGGGACCATTATGATACCGTAGAAAACAAGATTAACCCCTGTAGCCACACATTATGCGGTCATGTGGAGAATTCATCAGGATATCCTCATGGCTCAATCGATGCGAAAGTCACCAACCAAACACTTGTCTCGCGTATGGAGACCTTGGCACGGTTCGGCCACTCTTGTGGTCAACCATTTATCGTCGATGATCATCGCAAGGAATATCCTGAGTATTCATTTTCGGATCTAGTAGATATTATCCCCGACCGTTGGGCGGCATTTGGTTCGTTTGCCGCAGTTAAAGTGTTGGTTTTAGATGAGAATAATAACCCTGTTCAAGAAGCCAATGTTACCTTTACATCATGTCTTGATGAGACGACATATTATGCTACTACAGATCAAGGGGGTTATGCATATTTCCCCTACCTACCACAGAGTAGATATAATGTAACGGCAAAATGCAATGGCGCCGAGGATCTAAAGCAGGTGGTTATTAGCTCGGATATGAATTTTCAAATGACCTTGAAAAAACCACCTGACGAAGGGTTCGATATCGATGACTCTACCGTTTACTTGATGATTACCGGTTTGGTATTTATTATTTGTATTGTTATCCTTGTAAAAAAAATAAAAAAACCACAACCAGAATAAATATATTTTAAATAGAGAATTCCATCAGTCTAATGACTGATGGTGGAGATGGAATTCTCTATTAAGCTCAATGGACCCTAGGGACTATATAACTTTTCGAAAAGCGTGTCTGCCGAGGGGTGAGTGGTGCATAGCACCCGAAGGTGCTCCAAAGGGCCAAACCGTTAGGTTTGGATGTGCCTTTATGGCACATCTTTTCCGTGAACGATTTTGCCAATTAATAGTAATATAGAATTAAAGGTAAAAGGGTTCGCTTGCAATCCCGAGCAAGCCACTGGTCTATTGACCCGTGGTGCAGGTACGCTTTTTGACAGTGTATACCTTTTTTAGCTTTCCACGCGGATTAAATGATTTATCACACACTCGGCAATATCTCCCGAGTATTCTCCCGCACGCCTAATACTTTCGACAATATTTCCAATTGAAATAGCTACTATACCTTTTTGTGATAGTGCTAGAGTATTTATTTTCTCACATTGCAAAACGAGTTTTGGTATGGATTCAATACATTTATTTGATGCATTCTTCTTCTTTTCAAAGAGCGATTTAACACTATTGTTGAAAATATCCAATGAAAGTTCAGCTGACTTATCGATCTTTTCGACAATTTCCTTATTTATTTTTTTCTCTTCCAGATTTTGGATATTCTTAATTATATTAACCGCATGATCGCCGATACGTTCAATGAATTTGCTTATCAAAAAATAGTTAACCACAATGCCCTGGGTAATTTTCATTTTTTCTGCAAGATTTACATTTCGCAATAGAATACTGCACTGCCGCGCAATCAACCAATGAAGCCTATCAACATCATTGTCTCTGGAAATTACATCTTCTGCCAATACTTTATCCCAATTTTTTAAAGTTTCAATAGCATCTTTTAGCATACTGGTTACAATCACATTCATTCTTCTAATAGTACTATTAAATGGCATTTCAAGTGGATCGAGTAAATCTTTTATACTAATCGAAGAATCCGATTCTTCCACTACTTCCTGACCTATAGTCATTTGGGTAAACTGTCTCACTACCGTTCTCGCAAAAGGAGGCATTTTTCTTATAGATTTTAACTTAATATTATCATACCCAACAATATATGCGCCGATCAGGCATCTAAATAGAAACGCCGGCTCATTGATTTTATCCACATCGAACTCTTTCGTGATTTCAACTTGCTCGCCGGTAATCTTTGTAGTAATTAACAATGTATTATCTGGCTGCGTGACTAGACCCAATGAATCGTTTTTTTGAATATCCATCGATTTAATCCATGTTTTCGGAAGTGAGATCACATACGATGATCCGCCAGTCATTTGTACTTTTCGAATTTCCATTTGATCACCTTCAGGTAAATTTTTGTGCTAGATCTCAAGTGATTAATATACTCCCATTAATTCAATATAGGCATATATAGTTTATGTATCTAGATATATTCTATATCGAGAAAATATATATTATTTCTTTTTATTCCAATTTTTGGGACTTAAGTTGATGTTAAAGCAAAGAGCTTGTGTTTGGGTAATACTGAGTCATAATATAAAGAATCGATTTTCATCAAATGAGGCATGAGATGCTTTTCAGTATTTCAATTTTGATGGTTTTGATCTTAATAATCGGCTTTTATATGGCCTGGAATATCGGTTCCAATGACCTTGCCAATTCCATGGCTAGTGCGGTGGGTGCAAAAGCAATTAATTTGAAAACTGCAGTAATATTCGGTGGCACCTTAGCGTTCGTTGGTGCGGTGTTTGTTGGCAATAATGTTGCAGATACCATCAGAAAGGGCATCATAGACCCTGAGCAAATTGAAAATGAAATGTATATCATGTATGGCGCCATTGCCGCACTACTTGGTGCAAGTTTCTGGATCACTATTGCGACCTGGAAGGAACTACCTATCTCAACCACACATTCAATAGTTGGCGGGATGATCGGTTTTGGTATGGTCGCCGGTGGCGTGGGGATGGTAAATTGGGCGAAAGTAGGCAGTGTAGTCGCCAGCTGGGCGATTTCACCTTTAATTGGCGGCGTGTTATCATATGTTATCTTTAAAATAATTATGAAATATATATTACAAAAGACCGAGCCTTTAAAGGCGGTAAAAAATATCGGACCATTATTTATCGGTGCGACATTTATTATTATTTCTGCGTCAGTGTTTCTAAAAACTCCCGCGGGAGACAAGATTGGTCTCATCTTTGAACAATATATTTTGTTATCATTCCTAATCGGATTGATTTCAATCGTAATCGGAAGAATTGTAATTGTAAAAGGCTTTATTCAAGCCACCTTGAAAAAAAAGCAGACTTCGAAAGAGATATATGAGACCGTGGAAGAAATTTTCAGACGATTGCAAATTATGACCTCTTGTTATGTAGCTTTTGCGTTGGGCGCTAATGATGTTGCAAATGCGATTGGTCCCATGGCGGCTGCATGGTCGGTGGAAACTAGCGGGTCCGTTGGTGCAGAAGTTGAAGTGCCGTATTATTTGCTCGTAATAGGCGGAGTCGGTATCGCAGTTGGTATGGCTACCTGGGGATATAGAGTTATAAAGACCATTGGTACAAAGATCACACACTTGACCAACACTCGCGGTTTCTCAATTGATTTTGGTGCGGCAACCAGTGTATTAATAGCATCCAAATTGGGCATGCCAGTATCCACTACACATGCGGTCGTTGGTGCGGTGGTAGGTGTGGGTTTAGCCAGAGGCTTGGAAGCTATTGATTTAAGGATTATCAAGAAAATAATTATTACCTGGATAGTTACAGTACCTATTGCGGCACTTACGGCGGCAGGTATATTTTTAATGTTGTATAATTGTGTGCCAGTGTAACGGATTTTGATAGGATAAAAGGTAATTAGGTGAAAAAAATGGAAGAAGAGTTCCATATAAGAACCCCGATTATAGACACTTTTCGTAAATCACCATTTATCGGTTTACAAGAACATTTTAAATTTGTAAAAGCAGGTACAAAAGCCCTGAAAAATACTGTGAATTATGCCGGTAGAAAAACGTGATTTTTTAGGCTTATTAAAAGAATCCGATGGTATTTTGGATTCTGCAGAGGATGTAATAGTACTCCTGGACATGCGAAAAACCAAAGTGTCAAAAGAGATAAAGAAGGATTTTATTGTGGTAATGAAAAAAGCTATCGCAACGGTTGATACATTGGAGAGAGCGATGGACTTAATCGAAGTAATACATTTATTGAAAGTAATAGACCGCATGGGTTGTATTGCCGATCATGCAGAAAATGCTGCAGATATGATCCGGGTGATGATCGCAAAATCATAATAATTCATGGGTTTCAAAACAGAGATATCGATAATAGTAACCGGGTTTTTTCATCTGATTTTATCTATATTCAA
>CBFDAW010000071.1:0-9158 GCA_965602865.1 uncultured Thermoplasmata archaeon | reverse complement strand
ATATCTTGGAATATACTACTGATTCGTTAATGCTCGAATATGTATCCGGCGATACCTTTATGCAAATTCTGTATGATGTTAAAAATAATAATAACCATGGTGAAGTTGATAGACAACAACCAAATTTAAAAAAATTGTTTGAAAGATTAGGTGAATGGTTCGCTGATTTACATTTTAAAACCTGGGAATATACAAACCAAAACAATGAAAATTTACCTGAAGGTCAGGCATATAAAACTGGCACCTCGATGCTTAAAGGTGATTGTGTCTTAAAGAATTTTATATATAATACCCAATCCAAAACGGTCTGTGGCGTGGATTTCGAAGAGAGTGTTCGGGGTGCACCAGTTAAAGATCTAGGTGCGTTGTGCGCTGCCGTACTGATAGTTAAACCTATGTTCGACGATTTGAATTTTGCATTGTGTAATTATTTTTTAAACTCATATCTTCTTTCTATTACTCGGCTGTCCCAGGAAAAACAAGTTACTAAAGGTATGATGATAAAAGATATTAGTGTGCAATCCGTTTCAATTGCAACGATCGACGCCTTAAATTTCGCAGCTAAATGGGTATCAAAGGAACATGCGGATACAATAAAGATATGGTCTGAACGAATTAAACAGAAAAAGTTTTTCGATATATTGAAATATTGAATAGATTATTAATTTGATCGGGTATGATATATTGGTTAAGAATATGAGACTCCCGTGTACAGTATGTGGAACTATCCTGAGTATTAAACCGGATACGGAATTTATCTATTGCACGATGTGCGGTACTAGAATAGAGCTTGGGATGCATTCATATCGCACTGAATCGGATTCAAAACCGAGGTTATATTGTATAAACTGTGACCAAAATTTGGACCCAAATATCACGGGGAGGATTTATTCATGTTCTTCGTGTGCCGGGAATATTTGTAACATTTGTGCAAAATTATCCGATAATAAACATTACTGCCCTAAGTGCTTTTTAGAGCTGCCTAAGAAAAAGAAATGATAAACGCCCCAAAGGTTAATTAAATTAGTTCGTATATAATTCAGTTGATGCCCAATGGCGGATTCAAGATTCTTTAATCGGGTTATAGAGCTCTACCAAACTTCCAGACCTATTCTCTTTGTTCTATTTTTTGCAGCATTAATCGTATTCATTAATTCATACCCAAATGTGCCCGGAATTGCAAATGAAGCTAAAGATTATAGGCAGCAGGTCAAAAATAAGATAAGTTTAAACGATACTGCTAAAGATGGAGTTATTATTAAACCACCAGAAGCACCCTCGCTGCCGAATACTATCGCACCCGTGATCTCGCCGGAGGAGGTTAACGAAATTGTAAATCCTTCACCCGAGGAACCCTCACATAAACCCGAAACAGGTAACGAAACCAACGCCAGCGTACCAGAGACGACCTCAACGGGTAAAGAACCACCCTTGGAGATCAAGCTGCTAACCGGTTTTTTAAACGTCGCCCCGTTGATTTTAATCGCTGGACTTGGTGGATTTGGTATATATTTGTTATTCAAATACAAAAAACATGTAACATTACGCTCGATGTTTGGTTTAGCTATAGCACTGGTTGCTATTTGCACAATCGTTTTCATTGGTGCAATTACTTTCGATTTTACCGAATTCTTGTATGATGTGGGTTTGGATTTTAACCTTATGGTGGCGATTATACTACCGATTGCTGTGGCAATCGGTATTTGGATCAGCTATTGTGTGATTTCTAAACGTACGACCATATTTAGGCGTAATATGGGTATTGCGGCGTCAGGTGGTTTGATGGGTGCATTTCTGGCGGCCTTCCTACCATTTTGGATCGTATTCATTCTATTGATCGCAATTGCACTATTTGACATGTATTCTGTCAAATATGGCCCGATAAAAAAGATTCTGGACCTTGAAGGACAGGGAATTAATAATATTCCAAAGAAGAAGATAGAAAAACGTGTGATCTATCGAACTTTGAGCGCCTCGACAAGTAATTCACCTTCGGTCGAAACTCAAAATAGAGATAAATCCACCAAAGAGTTATCAACTAACCATTCAGGAGAGCATAATTTACCAGCTAACAACTCATCTAATGACGAAGAGTTCGATCTTATATTGATGTATGATAATCCAAATTGGAGTCTTGGCTTAGGGGATTTCGTAATTTATTCTATGTTCACTTCCGCGGTCCTTACCTATTGCCTGTTGTATTTACCATACTATATATTTTATTCTCCACCCGTAGGGCTTATCCTTCCTTGGGTAATCTTCGGCATCTGTGCCTTAGGCCTTCTTTTAGGGTTCTTTATTACTCTACGTTTACTTCAGAAATACGATTATCTCCCGGGATTACCTATTACTGTCGCCTGCGGATTTCTTGTTTTCATTATTTGTATTATTATTTTACAAATCATTAATTATTTATTATTCAATGAGTTTGCAATTATTATATAACCCAAAATACTAATATTGATTGTTCAATAGGGGTACCCGATGAACTCTTGGGATATCCGTGTTATAGCGGGTTCATATTCCACTGAGGCGGGTAGAGTCGTAATTGACCTCTACGGTCGAACCATGACTGGTGACTCGATCACCGCCAGGATCAGAAATTTCCTTCCTTATTTTTATTTGGTCGAGCCGCCCCAATCAATATTAGATGAATTAAAGAACGATTCTGAGGTACTTGATATAAGGGATGTAGAGCTAGAAGTCGATAATGAGAATCGCAATTGTGTAAAGGTCACGATTCAATTCCCATTCAAAGTGCCAGAGTATAGAAACAGATATAAAAGTAAAGTGATCATATTAGCCGCGGATATACCGTTTATCCACAGGTTCTATTATGATTATAATCTCCCATCTTGCATTCGCATCCATGGCACAATAATCGATGCCGATTCAATTCACGAAGATCCATCACCTACGAATCCAAAGATTAACATAGACGATTCCGATACAAATAACTCAACATCTATCATAGAAAAATATACCACGGACCTAATCGTGGAAGTGAAGAAGATTGAACCACATGAACCATTCAAACCAAATATAAAGATTTTAAGCTTTGATATCGAAAATAGTATCAAGGATTCAACCATTTATTGTATTTGCTGTGCGTGTCGTGATACTAACGGTGAACTGAAATATAAAGAATTCTCAGGTCCTGAAGATAGAATTATAACGGATTTTGCATCATTCATCCGTGAGTTCGACCCGGATGTGATTACCGGTTATAACATAGATAATTTTGATATCCCGGTGATTTTGGAACGTGCGGCAAAGAATAGAATTAATTCTTTGCATGTAGGTCGTGACTCCGGTAAGTTCTACAGAATTGGTAATACACGTTTTTGGCGTGCCCATGGCCGCTCGATTGTGGATGCGTGGTGGAACGCTAAAATGGAGTTGCGGCCACAAAAAGAGACCCTAAATTTTCTTTCGAAAATGTTGTTTAACGAAACAAAAGCGGATGTGGACCCATCAAAGATGGATGAGGAATGGAAAAATAACTCGAAAAAAGTGATCAAATACTGCACCCGTGACGCCGAATTGGCATTACGAATTCTTGAGAGGATTGCAGTATTAGATAAAGCTATGGACCTTGGTACCGTGGCAAAATTACCCCTGGATGATGCAATTAATTCCGGCACATCCACACTAATCGACTCGATCTTGATCCGCGAGGCTGATAAGAACGCAATTGGTGTTCCTTGCACAAAACATATTCCGAAAACCGGAAAAATAGAAGGCGGTTATGTACATACTATTAAATCTGGATTGTATAACTATGTTTGCGTGCTCGATTTCAGGGCGATGTATCCGAGTATTATTATAGCGAATAATATTTGTTTCACCACCATCAGCAGCACCGGTTCGATAAAGAGCCCCACTGGGGTTAGGTTCCTGGACACCGAACAACGTAAAGGGTTATTACCTAAGATCCTTGAGAATATAATGGCGGATCGAGATTCCGCAAAACAGAAAATGAAAGCTGCAACAAAACCAGAGGAGATCCAATATTATGACGGACTTCAGGCGGCGATCAAGATACTCATGAATTCCGTATATGGAGTGTTCGCAAGTTCGTTCTATCGATTCACGGACCAGAAGATTGGTGCGAGTATTACTGCTTTTGCGCGAAAGAATATCAAAGATATTATAGCAAAACTCGATAATGAGAACTATTCGGTGATTTATTCGGATACTGATAGTATTTTCGTAGAAACCCGTGGTAAAAACCTCGATGAAGCAATCGAATTCGGTAAATCACTTGCTGCACGGTTCAGCAAAGGTGGGCGTATCCTGGAGTTCGAAAGTATCTTCGAACCGTTCTTTTCACATGGTAAGAAAAAACGCTATGTTGGTCAGAAGGTATTTCCAAAAGAGGAAATGGTAATCCGCGGTTATGAGACACAAAGAACCGATGCGTTCGACCTGCAGCGTGAGGTTTTAAAACACATGTTCGCGCTCATATTAGCGGGTAAGAACGATGAATTAATAAAATATGCCCGTGACACCATTAATGATATTAAAAAAGGTAATATTCCACCGGAAAAATTAGTAATCTCAAAGACCGTTAAAAGCGAAAGCAGTTATAAGGATCCTAATAAGATGGCGAATGTGATCGCTATGCGACAACTTAAAGAACTAGGTTACGAGGTAGTGCCGGGGATGAAGGTATCATATATTGTAACCAATGGTCATAAAGTACCGCAAGATGTGGAACCATTTATTGAGGACCGTGCTTGTAATAATGAACCTGATCTTGATTACTACACCGAACGTATGGCATTGACTATTACCAGGATCACTGATGGTATCGTGCCCGAGTATGAACTGGATTATAAAGGGCTGGTGAGCGGCTCGCAACAGAAATCCTTATTTTCAGGTGATTTTTCAAATATGGCTGGTGCAGTTACCGGGAAGGAAGATAAGCTATCTAAACTGACTGAAGATCATGAAGATCGGCAAGATAGTGAGACAAGTGATAAGAAGGTACCCCAAGGTAAACAAAAAAAGAAAGGCGGTACAAGTTTAGAGGATTTTTTATAATAATGTTATAAAAAATTATTTCGGAAAAGTTTCGGAAGAGTTGTGTCGGAAGAGTTGAGAAAGATTTTTATATTTATAATCATATAATTATATTAATTCGGCGGAGGTTAGGAATTAATCAAACATATTAATTAGATTGATAAATAGTTATTTCAATACATATCATTATTAAAAAAGATATACATATCTTTAGCTAGGGAAAACAATGAAGTTAAAAACTATCATTGCCGGATTAGTAGTACTAATGATTATGACATCTATATTTACAGTGTTCAAGTTTAACACCACCAAAGTATCCGGCACGGATGTAAGCGGAACTCAAACCGGTCTTTGGGATATTTTTGGGAGCCCATATATCGTAACTGAAGATGTAATAATTCCCCCGTCTAGTTTTTTGGATATACGCGCGGGTGTAGTAGTTAAATTCGAACCCGATACTAAATTAATCGTATTAGGCAGAATATATGCAAATGGTACCGCCGCACAACCGATTACATTCACATCCAACTTAGGTTCACCATATACCTATTGTTGGGGCGGGGTCAAGTTTCTTAACCTGGGTTCCGGGATACTTCAAAATTGCAGCATATCCTATGCCAGAAACGGTATAGATGCAGAAGCGACATATTTTTTAAAAATCAAATACTGCAATATCTATAATTGCGAGAACGGAACCAGGTTAAATACCATATCATTTTCAAATATAGAGAATTGCGAAATACATAACAATTCAAATAATGGTTTTCAGCTATTATGGGGGCTTGGTTATGTTAAGATCTCGAATAATACAATTTATGATAATAAAGTAGGTATGAGGATCGTATCTACATTTTTCAGCACTATTGAAAATAATACAATTTACAAAAATATATGCGGAATAAAATGTAAATATCTAATATCTTCAAAATTGAATGAAAATAGTATTAAAAATATCAATCCTGCGCGCCGTGTTACAAGTAGTATGTCTTGGAATGAAGAAATTGAAGTGGGTGATGACGAGAACGATACATCATATCCTAGTTCCAATAAATGGCTATTAGAAGAAGACGATTATGACGATGATGACGATTATGATTATAATTTCAGCGAAGACGATTGGGATTTAATGGATAATAATGAAAAAATATATGCTGGAATTTTTTTGAATAGATCAAGAGCTAATACAATAACCAATAATAAAATCACGGATATTTCTGGGTATGGTATCCTGGTTACCAGGTCATTAAATAATAGTTTTGAAAATAATAATGTTCAACAAACAAGTGAAAACGGAATTTATTTATCTGCTTATAATGTAATAAATATCTTTAAAAATAATAATATTATAAACATAAATAAATCAGCTATAGCCTTAAATCTATCCAGCAATGATAATATTTTTATAAACAATAAAATCACTAAATTTAATGATCGAATTGGAGTGGAATATGGTGAAGGCTCTTATTGGAATGTTTTTACATCGGATAATCAAGTAAATGGTATACCATTACGGATTTATTACCGCGTCAAGGGAAACAATATTAGTTCAGATTTAAGGGGTTTAGCCGTGACCGAACCATTGATGACGAATCTTGGCCAGATTGTTATAATCGAATCTAAAAATTTTAATATTAATTATGCCACACTCACCAATGGTCAATCCGGATTATTCTTGTATAACGCAAGGAATGTTACTATCGTAAATTTAACAATTGAAAACAATAATGAGTATGCAATATATTTTGGCTACAATTCCACTGACATCACGGTCGTTAACGCTTCTATTACAATACCATATTACGGTGCAGGATACTTTTATCTGGAGGAGTATGCAAATGTATCTTTACTTAACACGACCTTTGACCAATCAAAAGTGGTTTATGAAAAAAGATCATGCCTTAACATTCAGTGGTTTTTACATGTAAAGGCTGTTGAAAGTAACACAATGCAAATAATTCCGGAGGCGAATATCAGGGTCTTCGATGTTTTCGGAAGAGCTGTTTATGATGGTAAAACCAATGAACAGGGCATCGATAGATACATTGGCTGTACTCAAAAAACGATAACCGATATGAATACTATATTCTATAATCCATATAATGTAACTGTATTAAAAATTCATTACCAGCCTGGTTATGCGGGTTCTGGTGTGGAAATGGATGCAAGTAAATGGGTAACCGTGAAACTTCATGATAACCAACTCCCCAGCCTCGCCGGTGTAATAGATCCGCCGATTACACACAACCGCACCCCAAAGATTAGCTGGTACCCCGGTAGTGACCCGGATTACGATGTGCTTTTGTACTGGGTCAAACTATGGAATAATAAACAGCCCAATATAATAATTGAAGAAAATTCCACCTACAAGACAGAGTATAATGTGAAAACCAACCTGTCCTACGGTGAAAGATACACTGTTGAGCTCACCGCCTCCGATCCATATGGAGGCTGGTCAAATTCTATTACCGGTTGGTTCAATGTGGTGAACCACGCCCCGGAACCGCCGGAGATCTTGATCTTGCCCGAACAAACCGATAAGCGGCCATCTAAAAATGATGACTTGAACTGCACGATCGTAAAAAGAAGTAAGGATAATGATAATAATCCAAAAGATGTAATTCAATATACCTACCAATGGTATAAAAATGATGTTCTTCAGGAAAATCTAACGCTTTATAACACCACACAATTATATCATGTTTTAGATAAGAACTATACCAAAACCGGTGATACCTGGACGGCTCAAGTATCCGCCACTGATGGCTTTGAAAATGTCAAAGCAGAACCACAAGCACGCGAAATCATGAATAATCCGCCGCGGGTGAAAAAGACGATTCCTATCTTAGAAATATTAGAGGATGCTATTGATATTGGATCAATAAATCTCCAAGATATCTTCACAGATGACGATAATGAACCATTGGAATATAGCTATAATATTACCGGTGACAATATATCGATCCATATCTTTCAAAAAAACGGTACTGTAATCGTCACTCCAAAACCGAATTGGAATGGTCATGAAGATGTGGTATTCTATGCTTTTGATGAAGAAACAGGCGCATACATAAAAACCCGGATCAAAGTGTTATCCGTGAATGACGCGCCAAGTGCTGAAATTGTGCTCCCAAGAACCGATAAATATTTCATATATAATTCACCACGAGGCGTTAACCTGGTGGGTGTTTTTGATGATCCTGACATTATTTTTGGAGATGAGCTGAACCTAACCTGGTCATCAAATATTTCAGGGATCCTCGGGCATGAATATCGATTGGATAGTTTAATGTTGCCCATCGGCGATCACAGGATTGAATTTCTCGTCCGTGATTTGGACCATGCAACTGATGTGGATTCTGTTATCATTCATATAATAAATTGGACAGATACTCTATTTCAGATACCGGAAGTGAAGTTATTGGAGCCGTTTAACAACCAAACTATTAATACCACAACACCGGTGTTATATTGGGCGGTGGTAAATCTTAATGAAAGCGAAACTGAGCGTGTGTTATTCGATATATATTTAGACACCTCACCAATACCGCAGAATATTGTGAGCACCGAATATCTGGGCAACAATTTAACTGTAACCGGGTTAAGGGATAATACAACATATTATTGGACGGTGATACCATATCTCAATGATTTCCAGGGGATTTGTATTAACTGGGTATGGAGTTTTACGATCGATCTAAATTTCACATCAATATTTGGTGTCGAATTGAATATGACCGAAGATGAGCTTAGAATAAAAGCTGGAACAACGGAAGTTTTCAATTTTACTATAAAAAACACGGGTAATATCGTAGATAACTTTTTTATCACGATCGAATTTGTAAATAATAATGAACTAATTAATTATACATTTTTAGAAATCGATAATATTACCCTTCAACCAGAAGGTCAAACCAGAATCAACCTAACATTTGAAATACCAAATGATTATGGTAATACCAACGATATGATAATAATAACTGCAAAGTCATTTGAGCCGATTTCAACATTTTTATCAAGAAATATAACGATAATAAGTAGTGATGATACTAATATTAAGGGAGAATCGCCTTACAAACTACCAGAAGTTTTTTTAAGCATGATGTTTTGGTTAATATTAATTATTTTGATTATAA
>CBFDAW010000070.1:0-9314 GCA_965602865.1 uncultured Thermoplasmata archaeon | reverse complement strand
CCTGATTAGGGTGTGAATATGCTACTTAAACCATTGGCGAAAATCGGTGTTTATTCATTTAATAATCAGTTTGGAATTCTAACCCACCCAAGAAAACTCAAAAACCCAAACTCAAAAATATCAAATATTGCATCTACATTGGGACCTAACATTGTGAATATAATTATTATATAAATTTGTAATTATTTTTTGGATTTCGATTTTGGTGGTTAGAATTCGTGTGTCACGATGCTGCACGAGTGATGAGGGTAGGTCTCTCGGGCTCGGGATCCACTTCGTTAGGCTCTACTTAATTCTCGCTTGTCAGGTTCTGATTATATTTCATTATTTTAGGCTCGTGTATACTTAATTAAAAAATATTAACCCCGATCCTGATTAAACAAATATGAATCAGCACCCGCTCCTATTTCAGTAAAAATAAATCAGCCCCCGATCCCGTATTTAAATTAATTTAACTGCTCTTTTGCGTTTTTAATAGGATGATTATATCGATTTTTCAATGATTCCTGATTTGGCATTATTTGGTTTTGGGGTTTACCCTTATCTTTTACTCTACAAATAATAAAATAAGTAAAATGTAAAACTTCAACTAATAGCACTACATAGCGGTCTTCCCCTCGAACCAGCGTATAATTCCATTAACACTGCATAGCGGTCCTAAAATGATCCGAACCTTTCACCGCAATTCGGGCAGCGAACCATATCAGGGGTAATTTCCTCATTACAGCGATTACACTGGAACTCAATATATAGGTCCTCGTACGGTATTTGTGGTTCGGAATTATCTTCTTCGATTACCTCATACTCGAAATCAAGCTCGTCTTTTGCGTGCTCTTCATCATCCTCATCATCAACCGGCGAATCCTGCGGCGATGACGTGATGATTGCCTGTTGAAGAAGCTCAGAGACCAGTACTTTTTTATCACCTGGCAAATGTTCGGGTTCAGGTTCCGGAGGAATGGAATACGCCTCTGGCTTGGAGAAGCTCAAGGTTTCCGTAGCGGAACGCTTTCGCCGCCGGCGTCGAACCAAAACTCCGAATATTAGAATTATGATTAGGATGCATATTATTATCAACGAGATTATAAGTGGTAAGTCGCTAGTGGAGCTATCGAAGAGGTTACTCGTTGAATCATCATTACTATTGGTATCCATATCTTCAGCTTCAGGGATAAGCAGTTCATTGCTTTGGTATTCGAAACCAAACTCTAAACCGTCGTGCGGCTTTATGATCACATACCATCGATCACCAGGCTTAATATATCCTGCGGGTAACGTCCTCATACCATCGGCAATATGTTCGCCGTTATGATACCACTCTATTACGGTTTCACCCTCCGCATCATTATCTATATCGAAAAATTCGTAATTGATCATAAGTGGCTGATCATGGGCGGGGACAAATGGTGTCAGTATTATATCCATTGCCACAGGGATCGTATTGATCTTAACATTATCTACCCTATCTATGGTTCCAAACTCACTACCATCACTTGGGTGCAGTGTGCAATACCATTCATCGCCCATCCTAAGCATTCCCACGGGGACAATATTCTTATCATTCACGCTCTCTATTAGGTCGCCATTTCGGAACCAGCGGATCTCGGTACCTTCCTCGGGATCACCATCCATATCGGAATAAATATAATCAACCGTAAGTTCTTGAGTTTGTGTTGGGTGCTCCGGTGAGATAGATAACTCGGTCACCTCTGGGGCAGTATTTCGGATCACAATGGAATCCGAGTTAAAGTCCTCCGACCAGCTCGTGCCGTCAAATATCCGAACAGTATAGAACCACACCTCGCCCTTGGTTGTCATAAGTGCGGGTACTGAGCTCTTACCGTACAATTCAGGTTTTAGGTTATCGTTGCTGAACCACTGGTATTCGAGCTGGATATTTAGGTCGTGGTCAATATCGATGTATTCAACATACGCTTCAAGTATATCTCCTGTGGCAGGAGACTCGGGTGTAATAACCGCAAGCTCAATCACCGGTATTGTGTTCACAACGACCACGGTGGGTGATTTGACGAGTTCGCCAGTACCCTCACCATCCGACGGCGACAGCGTAAAATACCAAACCTCGCCGCAAGAAAGCCTTTCGGTAGTGACGACCGTGCTGCCAATGAGTTCCTCAACAAGGAGATCACTATTGTACCAGTTTAAGATCGATCCGTATTCCAAATCACCATCCAAATCGAAATATTGGTAACTAGCGCTTAGCTCATCGGACGCCGTGGGGTTCAATGGCGTTATTTTCAATTCAGTTGCTTCAGGTTCGGTATTCCCGATCAATACAGGATCAGACGCATAGGTTCCGCCGTAATCCTTGCCATCATTGGGTGTCACCGTGAAATACCATTTATCACCCTTAGCAGTCAATTCCGGTTGGACCTCATGGGAGTCCAACAAGGGCTCGGCTAATTCACCGTTGCGGAACCAATTAATTAAGGTTCCATTTTCTAAATCCTCGTTATCCGCATCGGACCAATCGTAGTTTAATATAAGCAGATCCGAGGTTATGGGATTACTTGGTGTGATGAAAACATTACTCGCCATGGGCAGCTCGTTGATCTTTACTTCATTAGATGCTCGTACCGACCCAAACTCTATCCCGTCACTGACCTGAATTTCGAAATACCAAATTTCACCGGCGTTCGTATATTTCATAGGTACCTGTAATAGGTTCGCCAGGTCTTCTTGCTCCTCTGAATCTTTGAACCAGGTAATATAATATTCCGCTATCGTATCGAAATCCGCATCGCTAAATTCATATTCCACATTAAGTTCATCGGAAACGGCGGGTTTTGCCGGGGTAATGCTAGCTGATAATATCTCCGGCACGGTATTTTGGATCGTTACCGTATTACTATTATATATCTTTCCAAAATTGAACCCATCCTTGGGTTTGATAGTATACTTCCACTTCTCGCCGCGGGTGGTTAGTGTCAGGGGTACTTGATGGGTATTGTCCAATGAGTCCATATGAACATCATTGCAATACCACTTGATTTCCGTGCCCTGGTCGGGGTCGGAATCTGCATCAAAATATGTATACTGCACCCATAATAAATCAGTAGTACGAGGCTTTTGTGGGTTTAGTTTGAGGTCTAATATCTCCGGCAGTGAGTTCTCTATTTTAACGGTCGAGGATTTAACTTTGACACCCGATTGTTCACCATCATGTGGTGTTACCGTGAAATACCATTGCTCGTCCTTGAGCGTGGCTGAGGCGGGGACGGTTAATTTATTTGTATGAGTCGATTGAATTTGGTTGTCCTTATACCAATAGATCTTGGTCCCTTGTTCAGTGTCCGAATCCGCATCTGAATACGTGTAACTTGCCTTAAGTGCGTCAGCGGTTAGGGGATTGTCTGGAGTAAGTATCAATTCACTGGTTACAGGGAGTGAATTCTTCACTTTTACTGATGACGGCTGTACCCAGGAACAATAAACCGTACCATCCGAAGTTATAATGGAGGCGTTCCAAATTTCGTTTTTAACGGTACCACTTGATGGGATTGTCGTATATGTATCGTAGATCGATTGATAAATACTATCTTTGTACCATCGTATCTTAGTATTTGTCTCTGGGTCAGAATCCGCGTCAGAATAAGTATAATACAGCTTCAGATCATCCTTGGTTTTTGGGCTACTCGGCTCGAGTTTTACATTGCTTAATGCGGGTGCTGAGTTAAGTATCGTAATGGTCACTGAGGTGTCTCCGGTGCCGAACTCGATACCGTCTTTTGGGGTTATAGTGAAATACCAAGCCTGGCCTTTTTCTGTCCAACTCGGACGGATCCAGCTCTTATACCACGGGAAAAGTGTGCCGTTGCGGTACCACCTAATCCGTGAACCGGATTCAGTATCACCATCCACATCAGAAAACGGATATTTCGCATATAGATAATCGGTAGTATAAGCAACTGATGGCGAGATATAAGGCGTACCTATGGTAGGTGGAGTATTACTTTGGCCTTTCACAATGTCGGATAGCCCGGATTGGTACCCTTCTGAGGTTTCGGATTTTACGCGATAATACATGACTTTTCCCTGACCTAGAGCGCTTTGTATATAATCGAGGGTCTCGGTTTCACCCAGTATCTTCGTCCACGGACCCGTAACGGAGGTTGAATTATAGACATAATATTTCACGATCTCCGGGGTGAGCTGACCGTCCTCGGTTGGGGAATTTGATAGCTCACTATTCCGCCCCTCGACGCCTATTGCTTTGAGTCGATAATAATAGCCAGGACTGGGTGGGGGAGCCGCCGGCGGCTCCCAGGTAACTCGGATCGTCCCCGGTTGACCGGCACGGTCCGTTGTAATCACACTTGGCGGATTTGGAGTACCGCCAGATACATCGTCATAATAGAATGCATTAAGAGTGCCATCACTACCCAGGGTCTTTATATCCCAGGTACTGCCGAGCAAGGAGTACGGCCCCGTTTCTGAACTGGCGCGATAGATTTCATAGTACAATGAATATGGTACCGGTGCCCACTCCAGCCGCAGCTCTTTATCCTCATATTCTGCTATTGCCAGATTAGTAGTGGTAATATCCGGTTTAGATTTCAGCATTGCATAATGTACTACTATAATCGGCCTTAATGTGGTCTTTTGATCAGATGAATAGAATTCCTTAGATATGTACGCAGTCTCACTATTTGATTTCAATAGCAATCCGTAATTATTATCTGGTGCGGCAACCCAACCTTTCATCGCACTTGTAACATCCCAGACCTTATACCCCGCAGTGGTATCCACCATCGCGGTCCCTACCTCGTCTCCTGCATTGTCAGGCATATTTTCCCATGTGGCATCATCCTCATACCAGGGACTGAGTACTTGATAAGTTTTAATCTCGAGATCGCTGCCTGTGGATTTATACATGTATAACTTAAGCTTAGCATCGAGTACAAGTGCGTTCGACGGTATCCCGGAAGTGTCGAAGTTAATATATGTCCTGGTAACTCCTTTACCAGATATGAGTCCGGCTTTGAGTGCATCCCGGTCTCCGAATGCTGTATTTGGCTCGCCGTCTGTGATATAAGTATCAAAACCCGCTTTGAAATCCGGCTGCGACATTACTGTGACCGGGTCAACTACAATAATTGAATACTCCAATTCATTATTATTATTATAGAATTCATTCAATTTCGGTTCGACTATTGTCGCTTTAATTTTATAGGTCCCTTCATGGTCGAATAGATAGTTTAAACTACATACTGTACTCTCACCAGGGGTTAAAACTGGAATCGTGCGACTGCCAATAAAACTTTCATCGATACTAAAATTAATCTTCACATCGTAAATAGTATTGGTAAATCTCCAATTATTTTCTACTTCAGCATAGATGGTATGTGTAATATTAGTAGCCGCGAACGCGTGGGAACAGTATAGTTTGGAAAGCTCCAGATCAGAATCGAACAACTGCCCGTAGAGCGGCGCCGATGCAGGGACTGATACCGGTTTTTTCAAAAACCCATGGATGAACTTAACCTGCGCAAACTCTATTAACAGCCATGGCTCCGGTGGACCTCTGTTCGGGTTGGGACTAAGTGGAGGCGGTGTGGTGGAGACCTCTAACTCAAGTGTCTTTTCTGAACCCGGACCAATATCACCGGTTGTCCAGTATACTATTGAATTTAATAAATATGCATTTCCCGGTAATTTTGCTTCATTTAAATAGACCAATGGCGGTATGTGAATTTGTACCGCCGAGCTTTCGGCAATGTCATCACCATGATTGAGACATTTGACCTGCGTTGTTACCGTATTAATCTCACCGCCAATCATGTAATTATATGGTTGGTTATCTACCTGTACGCCCGTAATCGTCATCCCATAATTGAACGCGGGTCCATGTGCTTCAATGGTCTCGGGGTAACCTTTTATTGCCACGGTTTCATTAAAATGGTTCTTATAGCTCACCGAGGGACCTGTATTAACAGTGTATGTACCGCCGGAGTTTACCGTTACATTCGTCCGGATTATCACATAAAGCGTCTTTCGATCGGTTGTATTATCCAGCCATGGTAGCATTTGTGCATATGTTGGTAGGAGAACATTGATCTTTCCGGCGCCCAATTTTTGGAAACTCGTTTTACGTAGGTTCTGGTAGCTGAGATTGACTATTGATCGATTGTATTTACCCGGGTGTGATACACCTGTTGCGAGCATTAGTTCCAATGCCGCCTGCTCTTCCTTGTTTGCAATGCGAACATCCTCGGGCCGGACAAATGCGGGCATCGTATCACCCAAGGTCAAATCCACTGCACGGCCGATGATCGCCTTAACATGCCCACCATCATCCTTGACGCCAATTTGCGCCGGCGGGATCTCAAAATCTGCGGGGATATATGTCGCGTTCGAACAAGCGCTTTGGAATGTGAAATTGATCTGGTATACGCATCCGCCTTCCACACTCTCGTTAATATCCACCCAATAATAATATACCGCCTTCCAGGCATCCCAAATATCCGTGCGATTAATGAACGGAAAATCAAAGAAAATGGGTGGTATCTGTGTTG
Source organism: uncultured Thermoplasmata archaeon (assembly GCA_965602865.1). Classification (GTDB taxonomy): domain Archaea; phylum Thermoplasmatota; class Penumbrarchaeia; order JAEHCK01; family JAEHCK01; genus CBFDAW01. The sequence goes on along the minus strand of CBFDAW010000070.1, from coordinate 2,778 downwards.
TGAAATTATCCGGCGTGACCGTGAACCCTTCAGGTGCCACAGGGGTGATGGTTACATTTTCCAGATCGTAACCGAGATTGTTATCCACTTCGAGCCTCATGAGCGTTCTTCCGCCAGGAGACACCCGTGCGTGATAAAGCGTCTCGTTGATCCTGCCGCCCACGTATGTTGTTGCCGCCATGTCGCCAAAACCGTAGCTCTTGATATATGGGTCCTGATCGAACTCATGCGGCTCATACGGGTCTTCCAATTGAATGAATTGATACACATCGTCACCGAATGTGGCAATATATACCGGTGCAACCTTCTTGTCCACTTGTACATCATTACCTACGGCGAACACCGCCTGCACATGTGAGTCGAACACCTCGTACCTACTCGGACCTACCGCGATTTGGTGATATACAAACCGTGCACCATCATTGATCTTCATCCTACCTTCACGGTGCACCTCGGGATAGGCTGAAAGGTTTGCAGTGATATTGATAACCTCTTTATGCCCGCCCTCAATGTCTTGCTGGAAATATAAAATGGTATGCATGGAAGTGTTTTCCATCATGAGAAGCGATGTATTATCATTGAAACTCGAGTTCACATAATCGATATTATAACCTACACCTGTGGGTATTGCCTGCACGATCATCGTCTCGTTCTTGGTTATATCCATGTGATACGGATACGTTTTGGGATCATATAGACCGTAACCATTCCAAGTTTTTAGTTTGAATTTCAGATCAACATCATGGTGGATCGGGAATTCTTTTAACCGAGTTCCATTCTGTGTCATTTCAAAAGTGGTGGTGACCACCATGTGCTCTTCAGGCGGTGGGAATGGAACGATATCGTAAAATACGGTCCTAAGCTCCATGGTATGGTTCCTGTTCCAGATGTCGTCATAATCCACCGCCGGGATCTCTTCGCCAGTGGGTATATATACCACAGCATGCGAAAGGTATTCATGGTAAGGTACCGGGTGTATTCCAAGATTGGTATATACCGAGCCACCAGATGCGTTCAAAATCACCGAATCTTTATACGGGTCGCTCATAAACGACACCGTTCTATTATGTTCTTCATGTGTGAAAATTCCGTACCTAATCGCGGGTTCCTGATAATCGTATGCAATGATGTCTGGGTAATGCCAGACCAGCTTCTTCGCAGGGAGCGTAATATTAGTACAGTTGTTACCAAATTGATAAGTGTAATTAGTATCATATACTTCATCGGGTAACGGATAAAGCGGGTTCTTATATTCATCATAATAGTAAAATATCTCATTAATTGCAAATACTATATCATTCGTTCCGTTATTTGTATTATTCCATGCCTCTGGTACCCGGGTCTGGTTGTCCACATCTACTATCGGGCTTTTTAATACCACAATATCGGTGATCGTGATATTTTTGGCGGTAGTTTCCTCCTTGTTCTCTAACGGTAATGCGATATCATAATAGAATCCTGAGGCGGGTAACGGGTAACAGCCATCAAGCTCGATATCTCTATCCCCGTTCAAATGCGCTGCTAAAGCTGCTTTAATGTATACATCATCATGGTAAAGTTCTTCTCTACCCCTAAACCCCAGTGGTGTATATTTTGCTACCCCGGTGCAGATGAATGCAATACCTTTTTTTGTAGTGTTCGGGTAGGTTTTGACATAGAATGTAAAATTCGTGATTCCCTGGGTATCATTGAACGCCCATGTGATCTCGGTCTCATTCGTTGGCAAATGTTTGATTAAGGACGGTTTGGGAGTGATATTGATTTTATCTAAAGAGAACGCTGGAGATATTGTCTCCCTCAAGGTTACCACTCTCTTCGATACCACGGGCCAGAAGTTAAGGTATTGGATATTTACTTCAACGGTAACATTGGGTTCTTGCGCCGGGATCAAATTCGGGGGCACATCTCCATTATATAATTGGCGTGCGGACGCCCGTAGGTCAGGCGGCTCTGCCATACCCATCAATATCGCATTAAAAACTATCGGATAAAAATCGTTATTTACTGATGGGTGGCCGTTCACGAGTACGACCAGACCATTTCGGTAATTAAAATTCATGATCGCCGGAGTGTTCAGAAGTGATGAGTTGGTTAAATTGCCGGTATATTTCGCTATTACCGCTGTTGAATTGGTTGCATTCAAGACGGGATCGTCAATTAAATACATACGATCTGATAGCCAATTTTGAGCCATGATGGAGCTTCCGTCTACTATGTCCATATTCGCATGGTTGTTATTTGCGTCGATTCGAGTGTCAAGTAATACTGTACCATTCGGCACCAGCCACGCAGCTTCGGCGAGATAACACGAACCACCCTGGGCGTACAGAAGGTTACCTTTCCTAACGAATTTTCGTAGTTTAGCTTGACCTTTACTGCCTAATTTATTGACGACCGATTTTTCATAATCCTTAATAACAGACGGGATAATCAGAATTTCATAATTCATTAGGTCATCGTTTCGTATTCCGGTCTCGTTTATGGTGTCAAAATAATCGCCCCACAGGTAGACGCGGAAGAGCCGTTCAAAATATCCTTCTTCCCAGGTGAGGTTCTGACCGTAAGAATTCGAAAGTTCGCTTTTAAAAACTGCGATCTTTTTCGGGTGTAGTGCGAAACCGGCTGTGATATTGAATGGGGCAGTAGTGTGTGTGCAATTGAAATTTCCACCAAACTCGTTCATGGATGCGAGTGTACCCACGGGATAATCGATTGAATTATACTTGAACGAGTTCATGACCAATTCAACATCATCGGTAGAATAGATGCGATTGAAAA
>CBFDAW010000069.1:0-9413 GCA_965602865.1 uncultured Thermoplasmata archaeon | reverse complement strand
GCACGATTGGTGGAATGGCTGACATTAGGTGTAGGTGTACCCGGTTGTATGCACGGTGGCGGCTCACCCGAAGGTGCAAAGTTAGTTATACGGATAAACTCAAAGCTTGAACGTAATATCGACCACGCCCGCCGGCTGGCGGGAATTAAGGAAAAAATAGAACCAAAAAAGATACAAAAGAAATAGAATACTAAATTAGATCTAATATTTGTAAATTGGAGTATTTAAATGCATAAAACCGTAGATATAAAATTAGGTGCCGACATCCTAGAGGTAAATAAAGAGCTTGCCGAGCATAATTTCAAACGATTCTCAGAAGCAAAGGTAAAGGTCTATGATTTCATGGGCTCTATTGGTTCGGGGAAGACACTAATTATTGAAGCTCTAGTAGATCTTTTAAAAACCGAAGGAAAAAAGCCAGGCGCTATTGCGGGTGATGTCTCGGGAAACGATGATTATTTACGTTTAATATCTCATGATATCCCAGTAGCAAATATTAATACCGATAAAGACTGTCACCTTGATGCTCATTTAATCGAACATGTTTTGGAAGATTTTGATATCTCAGATATTGATATATTATTTATTGAAAATGTAGGAAATCTCGTTTGCCCGGCAGATTTCCCACTTGGGACCAACAAGCGAATTGTCGTTATATCCGTTACTGAAGGTGACGATATGGTCCGTAAACATCCTGTCATTTTCGGGCTTGCGGATATTATTGTGATTAACAAAATAGATCTGGCGGAAATCGTTGAAGTAGATGTCGATGTGATATCCTCCGATGCGAAAAAGGTTGCCCCTCATACAAAATTGATAATGACCGATGCTAAACATAAAGTAGGACTTGAAGAATTATTACACGAATTAGATTAAAAACAAGTAATTTTTCATATCCAAACAAAAGTTAAATAAATTAAATTAAGTTCCGATTTTTTATTAAACTCTCCAAATTGGTTTTATAATGCAATTGAAAATATATGGTATAGTCCAAGGTGTAGGTTTTCGTCCATTTGTATATAAAATTGCGAGGAAGTTAGGTTATACTGGCTATGTGAGAAACAATGGATCGAATGTTGAAATAGTATTAGATGGAGATTATAAACCGTTTCTGAAGGAGTTTAAAAAGCACTTACCACCACTAGCTTCGGTAGATCGTATCGAAAAATCTAATGGTGCAAGGGTAAAGGAACTATTGTATGAAAATGGTATCCACGCCGGTGAATTTAAGATATTATTAAGTACCGACGGTGTTCGTCAATCAGTCATACCACCTGATACTGCACTATGTAATGAATGTTTACAGGAGCTTTTTAATCCCAATAATAGAAGATATCATTATCCATTTATTAACTGTACTAACTGCGGCGCACGATTCTCTGTAATTTCAAATATGCCCTACGATCGTGAAAAAACGTCTATGAACAAATTCAAATTATGTGAACAATGTAATAATGAATTTACCGATCCTACAAATAGACGAATGCACGCCCAGACTATTTCATGTCCTTTAGACGGACCTAAGTTCTCATTATATACAAAAGGCGGCGTTCAGATACCTACCGAGTCACCGATAAAGGATTTTGCCTCTGAATTGGATAAAGGTGCGATAGGTATTATGAAAAGCTGGGGTGGTATGCATATTGTGTCTATTTTAGACGAAATTGACCGTTTACGTGAGTGGTACAGGCGCCCAGAGAAACCGTTTGCCGTAATGGTAAAGGATCTTAATGCCGTTGAGAAATATTGTGATTTAGACGAATATACACGATCATTAATTAGTATGGCGGAGCGGCCAATTGTGTTGGTTCAAAAAAAGAGAGATTCCGATTCCGACCCACTTCTTGAGCAGGTTTCACCGGGGTTGGATTCTATTGGGATATATTTACCATATAGTGCAATTCAGCATTTATTGTTTAATAATTTAGAGCATGATGCACTTATCATGACCTCCGCAAACCCGCGGGGCGAACCGTTAATCATTACTAATTCAGAGGCTTTTGAACTAGATTTAGAGGTATATCTGTTCCATAATCGTGAGATAATAAACCGTGTCGATGATTCATTGATATTGCCTTATGCATCTAAGAAAAGATTTTTTTTCATACGCAAATCTCGAGGTTTTATACCTGTACCAATTGAAGTTAATTATAATAATACAATAATGGCATTTGGTGCTGAGAATAATGTGACCGCTGCGATTTCTAAAAATGGTAAACTGTTTACAAGTCAATATATTGGAAATACGAATTATTATAGGACCTCAGAATTTTTCAAAGAAGCCTCGAAATATTTGATGCGTTTACTCGGAACCAAACACATTGATGCGGTTGCTTTAGACTTGCATCCTCAATACCCAACCCGTAAACTCGCTTTAGAGTTTGCCCAAAAATACAATGTAAAAACCTTTGAACCCCAGCATCACTGGGCACATGCTACTTCATTAATGTTGGATAATAATATTACCGAACCAATAATCGCATTAACATTAGATGGTGCAGGGTACGGTCCGGATGGAACTATTTGGGGTGGAGAGATTCTATATTCACACTATGATCGATATAAACATTACGGATCACTGGAATTGCTACCGCTGATCGGTGGTGATATGGCTGTTCATCATCCAATGAGACTAGTATTTGGAATATACGAGAAACTGGGACTAAATTCCGACGAGCTTAATTATTTCCCCATGGGCACTTCTGAGGTATTCAGAAAAATGATCAAGACCTCTCCTCAAACCAGTAGTTTTGGTCGTGTACTTGATTCACTAGCATGTTATTTTGGTATTGCAACCAGCCGAACATACGATGGTGAACCGGCAATGAAATTAGAGCGGTATTTAGCATCTGGAAAACCTGAATATTATTTCGAAACCAATGTTAAAGAACAACAAAGTAATTTTAAGAGAGTCCAGACACTTCCTATGTTTAAAAAATTATTTGAGTATGTTGGTTCTAAAAATCCCATTGAGCTGCCCGATTCGGAAAAGGCTAATCTATCTTACTCATTCGTGCGTGAGCTGGTACGAAACTTGGTGCGAATTGCTCTTGATACCACTAAAAAAATAGATGCTAACTATATCGGCATTACTGGTGGCGTTACTTATAATCTACCAATAACCGACATGATCCGGGATGAAATTTCTAAGTGCTTGGAAACAAATGAGTATCACAATGATATTAAATTTCTCACTCATTCTCGCCTGCCAAATGGTGATGGTGGTATTTCCGCGGGACAAAATGTAATTGCGGGGCATATGCTAGCAACTAAAAATGATGAATGATTCTGATATTTATTTAATAATGTAACGAACCGGTAAAAGAAAAATATTTAACAAATAAAACGATTTTGTGATATTGTGTGCGGAATAATAGGTGTTCATGGGGACCATAATATTTCAACTGAGCTTTATTATGGACTTTTGGGACTTCAGCATAGAGGGCAGTCATCCGTCGGAATTATTACATACGATGGCAATATCCATCCAAAAAAATATGCCGGGCTCGTAACGAGGTTAATGAAAAATTATGAGGAAGATAACTCATTCGGCGAGGATTTTCCCGGTGAGATTGGTATCGGTCACACTCGGTATTCCACTAGTGGTAATGATGATTTTACCAGCATGAAACGAAATGCTCAACCAGAGTATATAGTAAACCCGTTTATTGCAACTTGCCATAATGGCAATATCTATAATGGTAAAGAAATCCTAACAGATTATAAGCGTATCCCCAGAACCGAATGCGATGTGCAGCATCTACTTCTGCCAATGGCACAAGAATTACCCAATTATACCAAAATAGATTTTGATACCCTTGTTGAAGCTAGTGAGACCGTAATGTCCAGGGTTAAAGGTAGTTATTCTACTTTATTCTTAACCGTTGGCAAATCGAGACCGTTTCTTGTTGCGATGACCGACCCATATAAGGTAAAACCGCTAGTGATGGGCAAAAAAGGTAATTCATGGTACATCGTCTCCGAATCAATGGTATTGAAACGTCTGGGTGTTAAAGACTTTTTTGATGTCGATTCAGGAAGTATAGTAACCGTAACCGTTGGAGAAGATAGACCACAGATGAAAAAAATTGTTCGGAAAAAGAAATGCCTATGTATGTTCGAGTATGTCTATTTTGCCGACCCAGTATCATGGATTGAAGGTGTATCCGTTCATAACGTACGTGTAACCTTAGGTAAGGAATTATGCAAAGAATGCCCGGTAAAGGCGGACATTGTGGTACCTGTCCCCGAATCCGGCAGACGTTACGCTATCGGTTTTTCGCAGGAAAGCGGAATACCAATCGAAGAAGGTCTTAAAAAGGATCGAAAGGATCGAGCATTTATAATGCAAACCCAGCAGCAGCGAAATGAATTAGCCGAGCATAATCTATCTGCTGTGGACGCCGCCGTGGATGGTAAAGATGTAGTGGTTACTGATGATAGCTTAATTAGGGGTACCAATATCAGGCGGGTGGTGAGAAAATTACGTGATGCTGGGGCGAAAAAGGTTCATGTTAGGATCGGCTGTCCGCCAATCATCGCACCCTGTTACTTGGGTATAGATATGCGCAGCAGAAAAGAGTTCATTGCCGTTGATAATGAAAAGAACGAGTTCAGGTCCTGGGATGATATCACATTAGATATTGGCGCCGATTCGTTAGGTTATAGCAGTTTAGCTGCTTTGAATCGCGCTATCAAAGGCACTACTGATGACTTCGATATATGTACTGGGTGTTTGGACTTTCCAAATGGTTATCCACCGGATATGCGAAAAGATGTAGAGAGTCTTTCTCAAAACGATCTGGGATTCGGTAGGGCGTACGAGCGCTAGGAAAATCAGTTAGATAATAAATTGTAAATAATCCAATTCGTTGAATAAATTCTCAATTCACCACATATATTTTTATATCAAAACCACCATTTCCCACTCGGGTGATATTGATGCAAAGCTATGGGCCACCAGGAGGGGCACCACCACTGGGTTATGGTGCACCATATCCACCACCTCCCGGAGCTGGAGGGTATCCACCGCCGCCACCAGGGTATGGATATCCACCACCAGGGTATGGTGGGCGTATTCCTTCAACAACCGAGAAAGGTGTAAAATTTTTTAATTGGTCGTTAGTGTTATACATTATAATAGGCTTGTTAGGGTTTGTTATCGCAATAATTGCATTAATCACAATACCATCAATAGCTTCTGGAAGCTCAGAAAGTGCTATTGATTCTGCTATTGGTATGCTAATAATGATAGCTACGATTGCATGTGTTCTTGTTATTTTGGCTTTATTGGCATTTATATTTTTCATTTTGGGCATTATCAATTTCAACCAGGGTAAATACGAATTTCCAGCCAATCATACTGCAAGTGTAAAAATGGGATTAATATTCTTTATTCTCGCGATTATAATGTATATTATAGCTATTATTGTGCCATTCACGTTCGGATATGGAATAGGCAGCGATGTTGAAAAAATGTGGGACAGTATAAGAACCCAGGCTATAATCAGTGCAGTTATCAGTATGTTATCGGGCATCTTCGTTGGACTCATGTTTATTTATATGATTAAAGAGATTGCTGCAGAGAGTGATAAGAAATTGCTATGGTTGGGGTTCTTACTAATTTTAATCGGAGGAATTATTTCTATTGTAATAACCTTCATAATGTTACCTGTAGAAATTGGCGATGTATCCACCTCTGAATTATCATCGTTGTCTAGTGGGGCAAGTGCAATTCAGAATCTAGGGTCTGTCGTTTCATTCATAGCATATATTATGATCCTGCTTGCCTATAGACATACCTTAAAAGCATTTGAAACTGGTCAACTTAAACCATCAGGCGCACCCCTAGGTCCACCGGGACCGCCACCAGGATACGGGGCACCACCACCGGGATACGGGGCACCACCACCGGGATACGGGGCACCGCCACCGGGATATGGAGCGCCGCCACCGGGATATTAATTTATATCCCATTTCTTTTTTTTATTTATTATAAATCCATCAATATATTTTTATAATCTCAATGCCTTACGGTATTCGGGAACCTCCTATGACCAGGACTATTTTAAATTGGTCAGAAGTAATAGAATTATATCAGGGCAAAAGTATAAAGAAGGACTCGAAATTAAAAAAATGGTCCGAAATGGATAAATCTGAATCTCCAAAGTGTTTTAACATTTCAAAACAAGTAGAACAGCGGGAAAAACAAAAAGCTTACGGTTTTACTAATATGAAATGCAATGTTCAAAATCCACTTAGTGATGTGGTTCATGAATACGAAAATGGTACTCCCGTTAAAGCTAAAATAAAAAACCTACAGTTAACAGAAACAAAAATTACATTAGAAGAGATATTTCACGACACCCTCATGCAAGATACAGAATCCATACCAAAACTACTTGATGCAGATGTGCAAACTTTACCGAAGCGGTTTTCCGAGCAGGAGAACTTATTGTCCGAGCTACTTGAAATGAATCTGCAAAATCAACATTGAAATCAATATTCATCATCTTTGAAAGGTAAGAAGGACCATTTAATACTTGTATTTCTATTCAGTTAATTAGGATTAACTGTCCAAAAATTGAATAATTGATCATAATTCTTTACTCTCCTGGGACTGAAAAAATCCTTTGTTATATAATACCTTGATCTACATCAGCAAAACTATAATAATTTTGAATTGTTATTACCAGCAATGCCACCGAGCTATCTCAAACTAACAGCATCTGGCGAAATAACCGAACGCGCAGAAAAATTAAGGGCAATATTGCATTCGTGCCGACTATGTCCGCGTGAGTGCTCAGTGGATCGCAGCGCCGGTGAAGAGGGTTTCTGCGGAGCCGGCATGGAACCCATGATCTCGAGTGCACACCCACATTTTGGCGAAGAACCGCCGTTGAGTGGTTCGCATGGCTCGGGGACCATATTTCTAACCGGTTGTAATTTGAGGTGCATTTATTGCCAGAACTATGATATCAGTCACTTGGGCGTTGGCAAGATTATTACAATCCAGGAGCTAGCCCGGCATATGCTGCGTCTGCAGCGAAGCGGTTGTCATAATATAAATTTCGTTACACCAACACATTTTGTCCCTCAACTGGTCGAAGGTATTGCAAAGGCAGTAAAAAATGGGTTGAAACTTCCACTGGTTTATAACTGCGGCGGCTATGAAAAAGTTGAAACCTTGAAATTATTGGACGGGATCATAGACATCTATATGCCGGATATGAAATATGGTAGATCAGAAGACGCTGATAAATATTCCAAAGCGAAAAATTATCCGGAGGTTTGTTTTAAAGCCCTCCAAGAGATGCACAGGCAAGTTGGTGACCTGGAAACGAATAATAAAGGTATAGCAATTCGAGGACTATTAATTCGACATCTGGTACTGCCAAATGATATCGCGGGGAGTTTAGAAGTGCTGAGATTCATAGCAAAGAATTTATCAAAAAACACTTATATAAATATAATGGACCAGTACCACCCGGAATTTGATGCTTGGAAATTCGAAGAACTCAGCAGAGCAGCTACCGGTGAAGAATATAACCGAGTACTTGACCTGGCGGAGAAATTTGGATTAACTCGGGGAGATAGGCACAGGCATACATCGATCTTAAGAAAATTAATTAAATGAGGAATATCGATTGATTGTACTAAATCAGGCTAAGCAAATTACCCAAGACCGGGCAATTAATATAAAAATTCATAAATCCCGACAAAGCCAGGATTTAAAAAATAGTATTAACCATTCCTGGGTGCGATATATCTGTCACCAACGACCAAATAGATGTTTTTGGGTATCCGGAAAACCCATGCCCATTTGTGCACGGTGCTTCGGTGTATACCTAGGGCTTAGTATTGGTATAATTCTTCCATTACTTATCACAGGGATATACGCAATCAATACTAAGATTATGTTTTTTTTAATGATCGTTAGTCTAATACCCATGGCATTGGATGGATTCACACAACTTATAGGTCTCCGAAAAAGTACTAATTATTTTCGATTTTTCACTGGATTATTAGCTGGAATAGTATTGGGGATTGTATTTAATTGGTTGATATATCATGTATTTTTTTAATATTGAAAAATGACGAATTTATAATATAATCCATATTTATATGAATAATTCTTTGTTTTTTATAAAAATATTATTATATTTCCCAAACCTTTTTATATCGAAATACTACTCCCCATTTTGATACTATGATACACGGAAAATTGAATAAAAACGAAAAATTAGTGCTTTATGGCTTGATCAAACATCCTTTACTAAACGACCGCGAACTCGCAGAAAAAATCAAACTGAAAATGACAACCGTTACCGCAATAAAAAACCGACTTAAAAAGAATAAATATTATTATACCGCCCGTATCCCCGTCTTACAGAACTTGGGCTGCGAGTTAATGATGACATCATACATGTATTTTAATCCATTAATCTCAGACAAGGATGTAATAAAAGTTCATCGCGACCAACTCGAAAAAGAGTGCCCAGAAATCGTTTATTCTTCAATGGATTCAAATGAGGGTTTTTATATAGGTATTGGTAAAAATTATACATAACTACATAACACAATTGAAAATTTAGAACGCGGGTATCGAGAGAATGATTTTGTAGAAGATACCGGACCGGCGTATTTCTTTTTCCCATTTGAATATTCGAAGATCCAAAACTTTTTCGATTTTGCACCCATTATTAAACACACTTTTAACGTAGCTATCAAAGGTGAAGAAGATGATGTAATGCCCACCGAGATCCCAAAAACCGATCTCACAAAGCTCAGCAATGTTGAGAAGCGTGTTTTGTTTGGATTGATCAAATATCCAGATATTCCGGATAGCAAAATTGCAGAAAATATTGGCATCACTCGGCAGGTGGTGTCCAAACTAAAAAAGAGTTTTGAGATAGATGGAATCCTAAAGACTTTAAAAATACCGAACCTAAAGAAATTAGGTTTTGAGATCATGGCAGTGGCACATTTCAGACATAATCCTAAAATTCCGCTTAAGAAACGCGGTAAAGGTATTAGACAAGTACTTTCTGAGTTCCCGCAGATATTTATGATTTCTGGGAACCTGGAGAGTGTTATGATTAATGTTTGCCGTGATTTCTCGGAGTTTCAGGAGCTTAAGAGTAAGGCACTTTCACATTACAAGAAACAAGAATATTTACTTGCGGAACCAGAGATCATTACATTTTCGATACCTAGCATAAAAATGATCACTGAACATAGCTATGCGGCATTGGTACAAAAGGTGTTGAACATATAAAGTTCTCATTCGTTGGTCCGAGGGGGAGACCGCTATATAGTGTTATCAATGTTAGTCGCTGGTACGAGGGTGCGACCGCTATGCAGTGCTATTAATTTAAATTCGGGAGCGGGTTCTAATTTATTCTTACTGAGAT
>CBFDAW010000068.1:0-9455 GCA_965602865.1 uncultured Thermoplasmata archaeon | reverse complement strand
TTTAGCGCATTTGACTACATGGTACCCGGTATTATAGTCTTCGCCATTCTAATGAGCGGAATTACGGTTACTATTTTCTTAGCCAAGGAAGAAAGCCATGGTACGCTGACCAGGCTCAAAATCACTAAAATGAGTTCATTCGATTTGCTTTTCGGAACTACTATACCATTTACATTATTAGCTGTAGTACAAGTGTTAATTCTATTAGCTTTTGCATTATTGATGGGGTACCATTATAATCCCGATGCAAATCTTGTTCTGGCGATCTTTATTGCACTCTGGGGTTGTCTGGCAACCGTGGCACTCGGATTAATATTAGCATCTCTGGCAAAGAATGAAGACCAAGCCGGAAGTATTGCTCCCGCCGTTACTGTCCCGCTTTCATTTCTAACCGGTGCATTCTTCCCAATGCCCACGGTTATACTTAGCAATAATTTTCTGGGCACGGGTAAAACATTCGAGCTATTCGACTGGCTGCCTTGGACTCAATGCTCTAAGGCACTGGCAAAGGTTATGACATTTGGCGCAAGTTTTGAAGAAGTTGCGTTGGACATCATTTTCATGATAATATTTACCGTGATTATTTTTACGATAGGTGTAGCACTGTACCACAATCGACGGCTCCGAGCGATCTAATGGCTTAGTTGGTTAATGTTGTTGGGGCTCATGTACGAATGGGCTAGTGTACTAGTATACTGTTAAATTAGTATAATAGTTAATAATAAATAATCAAGTGTCAATACCAAACAATGGTGTAAATATGAAAGTTTGTATAGCGTATGAATCAAAATACGGGAACGGTAAAAAATGCGTGGAGCATTTGGAGAAAATCATACGAGCAAAAGGACATAATGTCAATGTTTTTTCAATCCGCGATGTCAAACCAGATTCATTACCGCAATCAGATCTCTATATTTTCAGTGCACCTACACACATGGGCGGTCCGCCCGGGAAAATGAAAAGATTTCTGAAGAAATTGGATATAAAGCAAGAAGGAACAAAATATTCTCTAATTACCACCTGTATCGATACAAAGAGCAAAGCTCTTGAAAAAATGACAGTACTTCTTCACCCGCATGGATTACAGAAGGTTACCGAGGGCATCAAAATACAAGTAACTGGCATGAAAGGCCCGCTCACGGAAGGTTACGAAAAACAGCTCCAAGTATTTGCAGGGGCGATACTCAGTAGAAAATGATTGAAATTCAAATCCCGGAATGTGTGTTTCATGAAGTTCAATACAGTAAACCCGGCAACCGAAGAAGTGATTGCCGAATATGAGACAATGTCTTACGATGAGGTATTCAGTATTTTAGAATCCTGTGAAAAGTCATTCTTGGATTGGAAAAGACTATCAATTTCAGAGCGTGTGGGTTATATTAGCAAACTAGCTGCAGTTCTTAGGAATAATCAAGAAAAATATGCCAAACTAATCACCCTAGAGATGGGTAAACCGATAACGGAATCCATGGCAGAGATCGAAAAATGTGCGTGGACTGCGGAAGTGTATGCAGCTAATGCAGAAAAATGGCTCGAAGAAGAGCATGTGCGGGCTGATGGTAAAGAGCATATAGTGGCGTTCCAACCATTGGGTGTTATATTATCTGTAATGCCCTGGAACTTCCCGTTCTGGTAGGCGCTACGGTTTGGGATACCAACTTTAATCGCCGGGAATGTTTCTATTTTGAAGCATTCGAATACAGTTCCACAATGCGCTTTTGCAATCGAAGAAGCATTTTCACAAACAGGTATTCCCAAAAATGTGTTTAGAACAATACTCGTTGGTCATGAAACAATTTCCAAGTTAGTGGCTGATGATTTAATCAAGGGAATTTCGTTTACGGGTAGTACAGAAGCAGGTGCGAGAATTGCTGAGTGTGCCGGTAAACACCTGAAGAAACTGGTCCTGGAATTAGGCGGCTCGGATCCGTTTATTATCTTGGATGATGCGGACTTGGAGATTGCAGTAAAAAATGCGGTGCTTGGTAGAACCATTAACACAGGTCAAAGCTGTATCGCAGCAAAGAGATTTATTGTAGTTGACGAAGCGGCACAGCGGTTTTTAAATAGATTCGCAGAGATTATGTCAAAATTAAAAGTCGGTGACCCTTGGGAAGAAAAAACAGAAATAGGTCCATTGGTAAATGCCGCCGCTATTACGAAGGTCGAAGCCCAGGTGAACGATGCCGTAAACAAAGGTGCAAAGGTACTGTCTGGCGCAAAACGGCTGGAGAGAACCGGATTTTATTACGCACCCACCGTTCTTACTAATATATCTTTTGATATGAAGGTATTAACCGAGGAAGTCTTTGCACCGGTGGCGCCGATTATTGTGGTTAAAAACGAGGCTGAAGCGATTTCGGCGGCGAATTCTACGGAATTCGGTTTAGGCGGTAGTGTCTGGACTAAGGATATTGATAGAGGTTTGAAGGTCGCAAGACAAATAGAATCTGGCTCGGTATTCGTTAACTCTATAACAAAATCCGACCCCCGGATGCCGTTTGGCGGGATTAAGAAAAGTGGTATTGGTAGAGAGCTATCCAAATATGGGTTAAAGGAGTTTGTAAATATCAAAGGATTAAATATCTACGAGTAATAAATTAAATTAAACCATAATCCCAGGGTTTTCATTCTCTTTTGTACTTTCCAATCCTTACTACAACTAAAATTAGAATTATAATCGTTAAAAATGCAGCCCCTATTGCCGCAGAAATGAATGATACATCTTCCGATTCAGTTATACCCACGACTTCAATTGTAATTACATGCTCAGAGAAATGGGGAATATAAACAATGTATTGCCCGCCATCGTCACCAATCACTGCTGCAAACTGTGCTTCTATACCTTGACCGTCAATTACATCTTCAATATTTGCCTCATTAATCTCCTTACCATCAAATTTTACTTTTAGCTGGTTTGAATTTTCTACTTGAAACGTATTCTTTTCAACATTCAATATCAGAACTTTTCCTTCTGTGTACTCAGCTGAGGCTTTTAATTGTAACCTATGTTGATTTTGTTCCTCAATTTCCACGTCCATACCTTTTTGGTATTCACAAGAGTTTATGTATGTTTTACCGTTTTTAACTGAAATATTACATTCTTTAACTACTGTACCATCCTCAATACCTTGTTGAATCTGGGGTCGGTATTGATCTCTCCATTGATTTATTGGCTGTTTTGCTTCTTTTTCATCTTTTCCTGAAAGGTACTGATTATTTGTTCCATTACCTTCTTTTGAATCCTCATTATCGCCTTTTTGGTTCTCTGCACCACCGCCGTGATGATCGCCGTAGTAATCCATTAGGAAATCTATCCATGTGCAATCTTCGATAAAGTTCAAGGCTAATTCTGTATCTTCATAGAAGAACGATTCTGCAAAGTTAAAGTCTTCCTTATGATTAAAGTCGTTAACATTATATTTGTTTAGAGATCCTGGGAACCAAATGCTTAGACCGTTTGTATTGTGGAATTTATCGGAATGCACTTCAATTATTTTCGCATCATCGAATGCTGATGTGAAATTATCAACAGTATCGTTTAGATCAGGATAGTCTCCTAATTCTTTCTCAGCTAGTATCTCAATGTTTGCACAGGCGAACCTATAGATATCTGCCAAGTAGTCGTAATCATCTATATCTCTCCAGTGTCCAACCATTGAAGCATCTCTAGCAGCTGAGACAACCTTATTATGTAGATCCAAGTCAGCCAGGGTATCAGCAAAATCACTAAGCATATCTATAACGTCTTCTATCTTGGAAAGGTTAAATACTGACATTGTTGCAAAGTTCTGCGCAATTTGCCCACCAGCAGCTCTTATGTACTCTTGACCATCACCACTACCACCTGTGGAATTACCCATCAAACCGTTACCACCACCGGTTGACGATTTATTACCTGGTCCATCGCCACTGTTTGAGGATTCTCCACTGAAACCACTGTCACCATAAGAACCACCGCTGGTTTCTTTACCGGTACCATTTTGGTCCCCACTTTGTTCACCGTTAGAGCCACCATTGGAGCCACCACAGTCATCACCTGAAGAATCACCGTCACCAGAGCCTTCTCCACTGGCATCTCTATCTCTATCCACATCCCCTTTACCAGCGTCATCATTATGTCTTAGATATTGGTTATCACTGTCACCACTTTTCAAATCATTATAATAAGTAACATGGTCATTTGCAATTTCAGTTGCAAAATCAACTATAGACATTCCAGTATCATTTACCAAATCTGCAATAAACATACCATAAGAAATTCCATCTTCTTGAATTTGTGACTGTGTTGCTACTAAGTAAGGCACGGCGTTACGAAGCTCATATGCAACCTCAATCATAGCCATATTATCTCCCTCCAAAACAAGAATGTCTATTCCTCTGCCTTCCAGTACACCTGCGATTTTATCGACAGTCATAATATCTTTATCACCCATTTCGTTGGTATCCACACAGATACCTCTCCATCCTAATCCTTCACCTTTAATAACAAGCATTGTTTTATCAGCAGGATATTCCGTAAGACTATAATTCACAAAATCTTCAAGAACTGCTGAATCAGCAGTGTTCTCTTCATCTCGACTTTCAATATCAATGATTTGACCATCTTCAATCTTAAATATCTCCGTACCATTCTCAGAGAGTTTATCCACAAGAACAATAATATTTATACCATTGCTTAAAGGAGTAGTTGCCTCCTGCAATGCTGCTAGTTCAATCTCCATACTGGTCTCAAGCGAAAGAACAGGACGGCCACAGTCCTCATCCTCATTACGATTTTGTGTCATATTCCTAGGTGCATTTTCATCACCTAGAGAATCATTACCAGTACCAGATGGATCATCAGTTGGATAATTTCCATTGCCCTCTCTTATCTGATCTTTATCTCCATCACCGCTTCCATCTTGGTCTCCGCTTTGAGCGCCATTAGAACCGCCGTCGCCACCTGAAGAGCTACCTTGGGAGCCATCTCCCGTGCTATCTCTGTCTCTATCTCGATCTCGGTCACCGTTACCTTCATTTAAATAATCTACAGAATAATATATAAGCAATGTCCAATCTTCGCCCGTTGTTTCAACATCAACAGGTTCACTATCTACTGATGCTATTTCTTCACCTTGTGTAATGACTTCTCCATTAGGTTTAACATCATTTGATTTTTTATTCTGAGTTCCAGTTTCATCGGGTTGATAAGAAATCCCACTTCCATTACAATTATTATCATTAGGCCCATTTGACCCATTCGGTCCAGCCTGATTCTGTGTGTCGTTGCCATAATTTGGTCCATTCGGTCCAGCCTGGTTCTGTGTGTCGTTGCCATAATTTGGCCCATTCGGTCCAGTTTGGTTTTGCTGTTGATTTTCGGTTCTTTGGGGATTACCTTGTGGCTCCTGTTGACCTTGACCTGTTCCTGAGCTGCCATCCGCTGCGGCTAGTGCTGTGCCTAAACTCACAAGTATCAGAAACATCGCAAAAAATACTGCAAAAAGCTTTCTTGTATCCATTTTAAACACCGTTAGTTGATGTTGCTTGCATATTTAAATACAATGTGGTGCAATCTTTGAACAAAGCATCATTTTAGTTGATGGTTGTTCAAAATTTGCACCAAAGGGCTAAATAATAGAGAAGAATCTTTTAATACATAATGGTTTAATTTAGAAAAACTTCATAATTTAATACAAGGATCTTCCCTTCTTTGAACTCTGCTGATACTTTGATCTGTAATTTATGCTGGCTCTGTTCTTTCACTTCAACGGTCATTCCATTTTGGTATTCATTAGAATTGATATACATTTTACCGGTTTTTTTACTAATGTTGCATTCTTTAACAATTGTTTTATTCTCTATGCCTTCATGGATTTTGTTTCTATATTTATATCTCCACGGGTCCATGAAATTTACACCCAGTTGTTCCATCGTTTGGTTTTGTTCTTTATTATATAGCGCGGTCTCCTCTTCTACTTGGCATTCTCCATCACCCTGGTTTTCAGAATTCCCTGCGGTGGCTATTTGAGCGGAGAATATCAACAAATTCTACAGAAATATTACAACCAATCCATTTTTCGATATCATTTGTTTCACCAATAAATAGTTGTATTTTATATGTTGTGTACAATTCATTTATTACCTTGTTATCTATTGATTTCTGAACCTTAAAATCGAAATCCTCTGGAATAAGTTAAAAGCTCATTAGAACGTATTTACCTTCGTCATTTCGTTAAATATAAAAAAAGGTATACAGATTTTCTTAATAAACGAGCAGTGAAAAAATGGGACTAATAGAAGATGTATTGAACGAGATCGAAGATAAACCTATTGATGACATCCAGATTGGCATAACATTTGTAGGTGTTCGAATCGGAACGCGTATTGGTGTTGCGCATAGAGTCGATAGCTATAGTGGTACAAATCTACCAACAACATTTAGAAACCGAATTGGTACCAAAGTCGCCGACTTGATTTACTCGGAAAATCTCATTCATGCTGCGATAGGTACGGCAGCGATCAATGCTCAACTGATGCCGGATAACATTAAATGTGGAAATATTTTCAAGACAATTTTGGATATGGCGAATAAATTCGATACTATTGGTGTTATCGGAAAATTTCCCTTCATAGCTCAACTCAAAGAACTAGATTGTACCGTTTATGCATTTGAAAAGAAACCAATTCCCGGATTCTTACCGGCAAACAAAACCGAAGAACTATTACCACAGTGCGAATTAGCAATCATTACAGGTACCACATTTGTTAATAGTACTCTTGAGCGTTTGCTAAACCTCTCTAAGGGGTACACAATAGTAATTGGGCCAACTTCACCACTCTCGAGTGTGTTATTTAAGTATGGTGCAGATGTTATTGCAGGAATCATTGCCTATGATAATAATGTTATCGAGGTTATAAAACACGGTGGCGGTACCCGCGAGTTCAAAAAGCTTGTCGATGTGGTCTATATAGAAACCGGTCGCTGATGTGATTCTAAAGGATGAATTAGAGAATATTGTAAAATATAATTTTAGAATTTAATCCCAGTTAGTGTTTTTGTATCAATAACACCTTTAATAGTCCTAATACTATCCACTACGATTTGACCTAATTTATTGAAATCCTCAGTTTCGATCTTTGCGATTAAATCATACTCACCGAATAATGGATGTAGCTCAACGATCTCTTTTACCTTTAACAACTGGTTATATACCTCATGTTCTTTAGCTGGGGCAGTACTTATTAAAACAAAACCTATCGCCATCGGACCACCAAAATTTATCTTCAATGAAATTTACACTTTGTTTAGGAGAATATATTATGATTACATAAAGATTTCTTTTTTAATCTATGTTATTTATAACTCAGAATGAGTCCTAGATGATCTTTTGTAAACGGTTCTAGCCTTATTTGATCATGAATCCTTATGCCTACATCTTCTAATTGATTCATCACCTCTTTGAATATTTGGTTAGGCGGTTTCGTAATATCGATGCTTCTCGACTTAACCATAAGTATACCATAACCTCCAACCTTTAAAAATTGTTGGGCATTAATGATAAAAATTCTAGTCTGATCACGTTGAGATATGTCCTGATAGATCACATCGACCTTGTCAATTAATGGTTTGTATCTTTCTGGATAAAATGCGTTCTCAAGTATGGGAAACAAATTTTTTCGATTAGTTGCTAAATTCAATAAATCTCTAAAAGCGCGTGCAGAGAATTCTATGCAATATACCTTTTTTTTACTTATAATATCCGAAACATGGCTAGCAGTGGTGCCATTCCCGGCACCAAGATATAATACACTAGTGTCAGGTGTAATAGGTAAGAATTTACAACCATTTAAGATCAAAGCGGCAAGTTTACTGCGTCTCGGGTTCCATGTTCGATATTCGATCTTATCTATTGTGACCAAAGTTTCATCGTAGACTTGATTACCCGGTGATAGATTGCGAGTACATAATTCATGGTTGATGTAAAATACATTTTGAAACTTCGAGTTCTTTAATTCTAACATCTGGGATCCATATTTAATAGGACTTATTAATTTTTTTGGGTATAGGATGGTACTTTTCACTGCCTGCCCATAATTTGTCCTGACCATAATATGTAATCCCAATTGGATAGCATTGTGTTTTTGTACTCTACACTGAAAGCCAACATAAGTAAACTATTAATAGAAGTTCAATTATATCGGGTGAACTACACTTATCAGAGGTGAATCATTATGATGGCTGGACAAAACCCGATTATTGTATTAAAAGAAGGTACACGACGCGAGAAAGGTAAAGGAGCGATTTCTAATAATATCCAAGCCAGCAATGCGATAGCAGATGCTGTGCGGACTACATTGGGTCCAAAGGGTATGGATAAAATGTTAGTTAATTCAATAGGCGATGTGATTGTTACAAATGATGGTGTTACGATCCTAAAAGAGATCGAGGTTGAACACCCAGCAGCGAAAATGATCATCGAAGTAGCAAAAACTCAAGATGAAGAATGTGGCGATGGGACCACTACCGCCGTGGTACTGGCTGGTGAGCTGCTGAAGCGCTCCCAGGAGCTAATCGATCAAAACGTGCATCCCACTATTATAACAACCGGTTTTCGAATGGCTTCTGAAAAAGCGATCAATATCCTTAAGAAAATATCGGATCCAATAACACCAAAGGATGAGAAAAAGTTAATCCAGATCGCTTCCACTGCCATGACCGGAAAGACCGTTGGTGTGGTAAAAGATCACTTGAGCCAGATTGCGGTTAAAGCCGTGAAAGCTATTGTTGAAAAAGATGCAAATAATAAATTAGTTGCAGATATTGATTGGATCAAAGTGGAGAAGAAGCATGGCGGATCAATCAATGACACTGAGCTCATCAACGGTATTGTCCTAGACAAGGAGCGTGTACACCCGGGGATGCCAAGATCACTGAAAAATGCAAAGATTGCACTAGTTAGTTCACCACTCGAGATCAAAAAGACCGAGGTCGACTCCAGCATTAAGGTGGAGAGTCCAAAACAGCTTCAACAGTTCATAGCAGAAGAGGAACGGATGTTGAAGAACATGGTAGATACGATTGCCAAGTCCGGTGCTAACGTTATTATTTGCCAAAAGGGTATTGATGATCTAGCTCAGCATTACCTGGCAAAATCGAATATCTTTGCGATTCGGCGTGCAAAGGAATCTGATATGAAAAAGCTGGTAAAAGCTACCGGCGCACAGATCATAAACAACCTTAAAGATCTAACAAAGCGCGATCTTGGTAGTGCAGGTAAAGTAGAAGAGCGTAAGATCGGAAACGATAATATGTTATTTATTATGGAGTGTAAGAATCCAAAGGCAGTTAGCATCCTGATCCATGGCGGCTCAGAACATGTAGTTGACGAAGTGGAGCGTGGGCTGCATGATGCACTTAGGACCGTTGCAGTAGCATTGGAGGATGGTAGGATCAATACCGGCGGTGGCTC
>CBFDAW010000067.1:0-9459 GCA_965602865.1 uncultured Thermoplasmata archaeon | reverse complement strand
ACATTTTTACCTCTAGCCAGATGTATTCCATGGGAAATATCTCTTAAAGTACGGTTGAACCATTGGATTCAAAACCAAGTGGAGTAGCAATTGAGGTAATCGTGATCCAATGTGAGAGTATGGATAGAGTAAGTGATTCTTCTTAAACTTTTTAACCCTATTAATCCTCTCACATTTTTTTTCTTTTTTTTATAAGAGAGAATTCCACTACCACCAGTCAGTAGACTAGTGGAATTCTCTCTTTAAAGAAAGATTTCATCGATGATATTATTATCTTTCTTACCTCGACGAGGACGACAATAGCTCAATTTCAATTTCCAAACTGTTAATAGCAATACAATTGAGATTATCGGAATTACTGATGGCGGATACTCTGGGATAACTATGAATACATACGCCTTCCCTGCATCTAAAATCGTACCGTTATCGAAATGCGGTGCGCCAACAATAATATCATAGTAGTTATCATTATTCATATCAAAAGCATTAGCCACAGACCAACCGAGGTGGTCATAAGCATTCTCACCGGCTCTTGTATAATTTGCTGCATTAATTATCTTTGGCATTGAGCTCGAACCATTGAATACATACACCGCCCCTGCATCGGTTTTCGAGCCGTTCCATGTATCATTGTACGGTGCGCCTACCAGAATTTCACTATACCCATCACCACTTAAATCTAAACTTCCTACGGAGTACCCGAATTTATCACCCGTGCTGCCGCTAGTAAAGGTAATATTTGCATCACTCGCTGAAATATTGGAAACCAATGAATCATTCCCATAGACCACATACGCCCTTCCCAAACTGATACCATACCCCGGGGCACCCACAACCACATCATCATACCCGTCACCATTTACATCACCGCTGCAATTAACCGACCAACCAAAATTATCACCGGTGGTTTCGCCATTAATAGTCGTTTTGAAAGATGAGTCTATAAAAGGGTCATGAGACACTTTGACCTGTGCAAAATCCGTATACAAATATCGCCATCGGCTAGCTGAACCATCTCTTGCAGTCACCACAAAATCAAGGCGACTGGTTGTAGCATTTATATAATTATCAATACCCGATGTATAAGTCCCGGTTATTATATTATCAGATGAAATGGATGACCCCGTGCCTATAGATTCCCATGAACTCGAACTTAGGTTCCAGATATATAAATTCGAAGTTCTCACGGTATCATATCCTTCCCAAAGCACTGTAAATGAGTCGATGGCACCCACAGGCTCATTAATCATAAATTTAAAATGATGACGATTATAAGCGCCATTAGACGCGGCATTTTCTGAATCCGGGTGTTGGGGTGTACGGACGTCATCTGAAGCCGCGATCTCGGCATAGCTCGTGAGTTCTGTTTCGCCAGTGATGTCCGGGCCAGTGCTTGGCGGGTTGTCCGTGCCCGTATTCTTATGATAAAACCATTTATTAATCCCACCACCAGATGAAAAATTGTGAGTTGCATTACCTGCGGGTATAGTAACAAAACCACCCAAGATATAACATTTACCACGGTTGCTATCCGCCCCTGGCGCACCGACGATCATATCATCAACATTATCTCCGTCCATATCACCCGCCGAAGATACTGAGAAACCGAATGATTCATTATTTTGGGTTCCATTGAATATAGCATCCGCATTACTTGCACTCGGTGGGATTGCCCCATCGCCATAGAACACATAAGCACGGCCATTATTCGTCATTCCACTATTATCGTTAAGAATCGCACCGATAATTATATCCTTATAGCTAACATTATTCACTTCACCAGCACCCGAGACCGCGCAACCGAAGCGATCTCCATTTGATTCGCCTGTTATTATACTATCGGCATCATTTGCCAGAAGTATGCCATCACCATCATGTTTGAGTGTCCAGCCGTGAAAAATGAAAGCATTACCCGGTGTGGAGCTGGTATTGCCGGGGGCACCTATTATTACATCATCATAAGTGCCATTGGTATCACCAACACCTGCAACGTCCCAACCAAAGTGGTCGGCGGCGGCGGTGCCGTAAATCTTGACATCTGCAGAAGCTACAGAATAATTACCATTTTTTGGCCCGTAAAATATGTAAGCTGCTCCAGCCTCGGGTAAATTACCATAGCGAGAATCATTAAATGGCGCCCCAACTATCACGTCGGCGCACCCATCTCCATTCAGATCACCGGCGTACGAAACATTCCAGCCGAATCTATCATTATTATTTATCCCTGTAAACGAGGCCAGTTCACTCATTATAAACGGTACCACCAGATATTCGATTGACTCATTATTACCATTATTATCATCATTATTCATTTCCGTTCTTACAATAACGGTGTATTGCCCTTGGCTTGGGGGCGTATAATACCAAGTTTTATTTTCAGTTTTAAAAATTGATAATGAATTTACTGTTTGTGTGTTATTCAGTACTTCAGCGCCGCTTGGATTTTTAATTATACATCGAACCTTAAACGGATTTGTTTGGTTATTCAGCCCATAATTTTTTACCGTGCCGAGAATTGTAGCTTGCCTATTTTTAAGTTGGGATTTCGGCGCTTCGATTGCATCTACGCCGACATCATTTGGCTCCGAAAAATCACCGGAAATCACCAGTGCAAAATCTTGGTCCGTGGCGGATGTGTTTGATATGGCGTCGGATGCAATATTATCCGCGATAATATTTACCTTATAAATGCCAACTTGTACATCCTTTGCAGGAATAAATACACATTCGACATTATTCCGTTCGTCAAACCCATCTGAATCCGTATCCCAATTGGAATTCGCATTAGCATTACCCGGTGTGCTCATGCCTTTGCTAAATACATTACCATAATAAATCGTAGTATTATCTGGCGCGCTTACCTTTAAATCAAGGTTGTTAACAAGAGCCGGATTGGCTAATGCTGAAGCGGCGGGGTCCGTCCAAACTAATGTGATCTTTAATGGGTAATCCGAACTCGCCACATAACAGTCATAAGATGATTTGTTGCCGGTTTGAAGTTGTGTATCTTGATCAATAAATTTCATATCCGCTTGTGGATTAAACAAGTCAGGCAAATACAATCGCCCCCAACCCTCATTACCATTCGGAATATCCCGTACACCCATATCTATTGCCGTATTAATTAGAGCAGCTTTAACAAGCGCCGGGCTGGGGTTCTTACCCTGGCTCACGTTCCACCATTCCACAACACATGCCGCAGCACCCGACACTTGCGGGCAAGCCTGTGAAGTCCCGGAGCACCAGAGGTAACGACTGTCGTTGGTGTAAACACCGTGAAGTGTACTGGATCCTACCGTGGTATTTGCCGAAAGGACTGCCGTACCCGGTGCACTCAGATCCGGTTTTATTCTACCATCATCTTCAAGACCACGTGAACTAAAATACGCGAGGTCATCAATATTATCTGCTGAGCGCCCGGCTTCGCCATATGTTGTTGAGTCAGGATGATAATTTTCCGATGCGCCAACTGTTATTACATTTTTACCACTCCCTGGTGAGCCAATCGTACCTGTAGTTGGTCCTCTATTGCCAGCTGATACACATATTATCATTGGCTGGTCACCATTTGTGTTTGACGCGGAGTCCCTCACTGCTTGGTCATACTCCCTATCATATGTTTCATAAGCACTATCACCTGGGTCTTCACTCCAAGAATTTTGGTGCACATCAACACCGGCATCGTACGCATCCTGGAAGAATGAATCCCAGTTACTCGGGCCGCTCCAACTACCACCACCGTCGAATATGCGTTGAGCAAACAACTTTGCATCAGGTGCTACACCTAAACCGACATAATAATGGTTGGACGTTGTGGTGGTTGGGTAGATTGCACCCGTGCCTTGAACGCCGTCGCCCGCAACTATACCCGCCACATGGGTTCCGTGTGCATGGCGGTCTTCCCAAGTAGTCAAGCTCCCGTATTGTGTGCCATTTATCACTCGAGTTTCAAAGTCCGGATGGCTCGCATTGCCCAGTGTACCATTACCTATTCCCGTATCTGCAATGGAAACAGTAACATTTGTACCATTCCAACCAAGTGAATTAGCATAGCTACCAGGGCCATTCCATGGAGTGTTTGCAGACCAAAAACCGCCAACAATCTCCGATGAAGTCTCATCCATCAGTTTTGGCTCATCATATACCTCGACCCATAATACATCAGGGCAAAGTGCAATATCATCTATTATCTCTAACTCCGCATCAACAATTAGATAATAATAATCAAAATAAGCATCATAGCTCTTGCTCATGATCATTGTTATCGATTCAAAAGTGGCTATTGTATCCTCAATCGTACTGCTATTTTGGATTATAACGCGTAACTTTCCGCACGTAACCTCTGGGCTGATTTTATATGCGGGTTGATAAATGCCCACCCATTGAACAAAATTTATACCTCTGACTTTTATTGCACAACTGAAGTTCATTTGTACTACGTATGCATAATTTGGCAGGTAATTATAAAAATCAATACCTAATTCCTTTATTTGCTCTAGCCAGTCTTGTTTAATTGGTCCTATAAATTGTATAATATATAACCCAAGCATTTCCGGCTCGTAAGATTCAATATGTAGCCCGGGTGGAATTTCCGGTTCACCGGATCTTGTATCGAACGTATAAGAGTTAAGACTAATCAAAGTTCTATTTTGAAGTTTATTTATTCTATCTCCAAAACCATAATTTTCCAACAATATTATTTGCCATGGTGTAAGATTTGCTAAAACAAAATGATCATAAGATTCTATAATAGTTATATCATATTTTTCCACTAAAAGAGCCAGTAGTTCATCATCATCTTTTTCAATTAAAACATATTCTCCTCTTGAGGTACTGGGATTTTGGTAGTTTTCCGAAGGTTCGACTAACTCGCCAGTTACAACTTTATAATTATCGCTTGAATAGTCTTTACTTTCATTATTCCAGTCATGAATGTAGAACCAGACACTAAATTCGCTTTGTGATTCGAGCCCAATTAAATCATAGTCAATTTGTGTTTCCAGTTGTTTGGTATCACTACCCGTTTGTACCGCACCGATAATTTGCCAGCTCCAATCTGTTTCATTAACCCCATTAAACCTATAATAACCACTGGTTCTAACCACACCATATTTACCGGTGATTTTAAGCATGTATTCCGCTCCCAGAGCGGGTAGATTATCGTCTTTTGAGCTAACAAGCTGATAACCAGTGGTTATTTCGTTATCAGTATCCAAAAATATACAAGCGGTATCTTCGCCAATTAGCCCTGGCAGCAACTGCGGTATACCCGGTTGTACCGGTTGTGTCTCATTTTCATTCTCATAAGTAGTAGGTGGTATAGTAACTGGTTCATGGGGTCTAAGTGCCCGGTATACCGGACTTATTGGAATACTCGTTCCACCCATCATGGTGCCAAAAACACTAAAATAGAATGATATGTCTTTATCATCGAATGCAATCATATATTCATCCAGATTAACATTTTTATTCAGGATAGAATCATTATCCATGTCTTTTTTGGATACAATATCGGTCCAGTCTCCGAACGCGCCATCAATTGTTATCGTTTCTGGTACACTATCAATATATGATAGCATGTCTGAAGTACCCTTTATCTGGATTTGATTAAAAGATACTACTCCATCTGTTACAGTAACACCCCCTTGAACCTGGAGACCCAAACCCAAAGTTGAATATTCTACTGCATTTACGGCTATATCTATCGTAATATAGAATATCTTAGAAACCCCATTTTTAATTGTAAATGGCTCACCAAATGGTAATGATGCTTTTCGGTTTTTAAAAATGCCATTAAAGCCTATGATTTCCGAATCTTTGGTTATTTCAAAAACACCATCGGAATCCGTATCCTCCCACAATGCTATAAGTTGAATATCTTCCTCCGCCGCAGTTCCGAAGTGTGTAAGTGATATTTCATTTACAGCCATATCCGTATTAATCGCGGTTATATCCAGCTTTAATATCGCTGTGTTATTTGCACCGGATTCGATTGTCTCAGGTGCAATTGTTTGGCTTGTGACCGATAGCACACCTGCGGTAACCGCATAGAGTGTATCTGTAGAATCAAAATTGCCAATAGCGTCTTTTATGGTTGTGAATAAATTAACATGCTTGGCGGTTTTAATTAAAATATAACTCAATGGAATTTTTGCCTCTAATTCTGCGTTATTACACGCGGCTGATACATATGCAATAGTATTCCAGCCATTCCAATCATAGGATGAGCGTGATTTATCAAAAATGCATAGCTCTGCCATCGAAATATCACCCTCACCGCCAGTGATTTTAAGTAAATAATCAGCGCCTGCATAATTCAGGTGATACCCGGTATTTAAATTCTGATCGGTGTCTAAAAAAATGTAGATGGCATCTTCGCCAATGCTCATTTGGTCTTTTGAATCAAGTACACCTTTGAGCATCTCACCGTTTACCTTTAGATATATGTACATATTCTGCTCATCTGAAGCAGCTTTGTATTTTATTATGTTAATATTATTATTATTATTTACCATGTCAGTTGGACTATCGTGAAAATCATCGACCATTGTCCAATCGTTAAATTTTCCATCGATTTGAAATCCGGTTTTTGATGGTGTGAAATCCACAATGTACATGCCCAGGGGTATCAGGATTAAAATAATCGCAATAATTATAAGTCCCATCCTGGTTTTTTGGTGCTGTATCTTAATCCTGGCAATTTGACTGAATTTCATCCTATTATATCGAAAGCCGCGACCATTTGTAAGTCCATTACCATTGGTTAAACCGTTACCGTTCGTGAGTCCATTACCATTAGTTAAACCATAATAAATACCATTTATAGATGTAGAACTAATACCTTGTTTCTTGAAAAGGATACCATTTATCAAGCCATTACCATTTGTAATACCTTTTAAACCTTTTAAGTTCCGGTTTGGCTTGGATTTAAAGCCGTTTATTTCACCGGTTCTTAGCTTGGTAAGGCCTTTTTTTTTCCAGTTGTCCCTTATGATCGTTCGGGTATTTTTCGACATGAAGGTTTCTTCCCCGTTGATGGGTTCTTACATAATGTGTCAATGATTATTTAAAATTCACTATTAGACCAAGGCGTGGCTATATTATGGTAATTATTTTCTGATTTTTTTCCCAAATCTATTCTACCTCAGCAGCTGCACGTAGTTGCTGGGCAATAACTCCCATGGCAGTACATGTCTCAAGTGGGACATCGGAACCCGTAAGCTCTATGTGATATTGAACCTGGTTTAATAATGATAGAGGTAGGCCTGATCTACCTAAACCCATGATTATACAAACCCGCTGAAGTTTATGTTGAGTTTTTGCAAGCCTGAGTGCAACTTTTATATCCACTTTCTTATCTAACTTTGGCGCCGATGTAGTAGCCACCGGCATACCGAGCTCATCCCAGTTCGTTGGTGGCACGTTTTGTGTAGCGGGCACTAATGATACTCTACTTTGTGCCACAAGAGCCTTAAGATACTTACCTCCCAAACCGATATTTGTTTCTGTAACCACTAAATTTACCAACTTGTTTAAATCATTGGAAGGAAAACCAATTAGGGCTAAATCCAAACCAAAGGCAAAACAAAGTGGTGCTGAACGTGCAATTGCACGAAAGTGTACAGGTTTAAGCGCCCCCTCATAGGTGTCAAAGAGTGCTAAGATATGATTAGTGCTCTGTGTATATTTTTTTTCTGGTTTTTCGATTTTAGATTTTATATGTATCCCATGGTCACCCTCAAGCTCGGGTTGTGATGGTGCAACTTCAAGATTCTTCAGTTTATTACGTATCCTCTCCTTTAGTTTCTCATTATCACCAAAATTATCCAATGCTTCTTTGACCGTCTTTTTGGCAAGCTTTGTCTCACCACATCTAATTAGACCTGAAACCATCTTATACATTGAATTCGCCCTCTGCTCAGGCTCGCTTAACTGTTTACTTTGCGCAATCCCCTCCAAAAACCAAGTAACCGCGAATTTCCCAAGCCCGGCCTTATCAGCACTTCCACCCAGAGTGCCAATGAGCCTAATTCTTTCCTCTTGATCCTCCAAGCTATCGAGTGCATCTGCAACTTTATCTAACTCTTTTTCGGTAGAGATCCATTTCGCTATGTATTGCAATGCATCCAGGCGTTCATTTTTTTTTGTAGTACATGCGGATTCAACCGCGGCGTGCAGTATATCAATTGGATCATGAGATATATTAGATTTTTTACATTGAATGAATAGATACCCTAAAAGCCGGGAGCGTTGTTTTGGTTCTTCAATTTTTAAAATAGAATCCAGAATTTCATTTAAGATTTGCTTATCACTATCACATTGTTTAATCCATTGCCTAATTACAACTTTTACACCTTCAGTCTCAAATCCTTTGTTCAATATAGCCTTATTAAACAACTTTTGAAAGTGCTTGCAACCAAGCTTTGGTGTACAGTGTTTGATAGCATCTGATAGACCTTTTCCATTTGGCATGGAAAGTATCGCCGCCAGTATCTTATCCCTGAACTTATCTCTCTCTATGATTGCTGATTCATTCTGCCAAGTATTCAATTTCTTTGCCAATATACCTAACAGCTCAGCCCTACGCCAAAGCTGATCAACTTTAACTACTGTGCCCAATGCATCCTCGGCAACAGTTACTGCCTTTTTAAGATCGAGTTTTGGGTTTGCCGAGAGCGTGAATAAAGCTATTGCCCTGTAATACGGCTCATCTAATTGCCTGGCAGCATCTATGAATGCCTCCAGTTGTTTGTAGTTTGCCACCTTTGCCTCTCTGACTAATGCACGGTATGCAGAAGGGTCATGCTTTTTTTTCTTATCTACTGAATATACTATAAAACTCATGAATTTCTCTCAACACGATTAATTAATTAGAGAGATAGCAATCGCATTATTTAATAATGAGTTTTGGTTGGATCAAGTATATAATATTCTCGCAGAGGTTAGTTGGACATTTTCTTATCTTTTAAGATGATCTCTTCATAAACAATGCCATAGTAACGGTACATAGATTCGTAAACATCTTCTTTTTATCTTCTTTTCGTTCCCTTGACTAAATAATGAATGAAAGTAGGAGTTGAGATTGAACCAAAACAATTTCAATGCAATATTTTTAATCTTCAAATATAATCTGAAACCAATAATTTTCCAATTTCCACAAAAGCCATTTCCACATTTTTCCCCGTTTTAGCGCTGGTAAAAAAACATTGTACTTGAAGTTCTGAAGATACTTCCTTTATATCTTTTGAAGTGATCTGTGCGTCATCACGAAGATCAAATTTATTAGCTAGAACAATGATCGGGATATCTCTTGCGATATTAAACAACTCCATTTTCCAAAAACATACATCAAACAAAGTCTGTTTTCGAGTAATATCACAAACAATAAATGCAGCTTGTGCCCCACGATAGGCATGAGATTGAATTTTATTAAACTCTTTTTGACCCATTATATCCCAG
>CBFDAW010000066.1:0-9552 GCA_965602865.1 uncultured Thermoplasmata archaeon | reverse complement strand
ACCAAGAAAACACCAAAACCTAAAAACAAAAAAAAAGGACTTTAGTATATTTCCATGAGAACTCCCATTTTGGATTAATTAAGTTTAGATAAAATTTGAAGTATACTCTCACTTCAAATTTATATCCCACTTCAGCGTCCGTACATCTGGTCCATTTTACAATGGAAGCATTCACCGTTCGCCATTAATTTATGAGAACATATGGGACACCGGTTCATGCTTTTTTGCATCATGGCGGGTCGTTCTCGTTCGGGGGCTGGGGCGGGTGTCATTTCTTCACGAACGGTTCGCGACGGGGGGGCACGAACATATGAAGGTGCCGGTGCGCGTGGTTGGGGAGGCTCAACCTCGTAGCGGGCGCGAGCCGGTGGACCGATTCTCTCTTCAGCCATTTCTTCTTCGGGTTCTTCTTTTATGCGTGGTTTGCGCATCATTAAAGCTAATATTATTATGATAATTATTATTATTAATGCAATGATTCCCAACCACATTGGGTCAATAGAGACCTCCTCACCGTCTCCTTTTTCTTCCTTCAATTCCACTGTTCCCGCTTCAAATGGTTTATCTAATAGCGTTATGATATTTTTTTGATAGGTCTCGTAATTTTTTAATGTAATTTTTAATTTATAACTACCAGGTTTTATACCAGTAATTTCGAATTCTCCAGTTTGATTAGTATATGTGGTCGCTACGGTTGTTCCATTGGAGGATATTAGTACCACTTTCGCTTTCTCTATCGGTTTTTTATCCGCTCCCAGTACGAACCCATTGACTTCGGTTGTGGTTTTTTTAGTTCTGAACGTCCAACTCTCACCAATGCGCGAACGGAAAACCAGCTCACCATTTTCATCTCGAAGATCATCCCAGATCTCCGCCGTGTAATCTGTAGCACCCTGTAATTCTGAACTAGGTTTGAAGGTCACCCTATTTTTAGCGGAATCGATTTCTAATTCACCTGCAACATAACCCGAATCCACCTTTAGTTTGAAAGCATGCTCTAATGAGGTCTTATTCAGTTTTACTTTATTATGAAATACTGCAAAAATATTTGGATTCGTGGGATCCACATCAACTGCATTATTGGGCGGGTTGATCTGAATAACCGGATCGATTTCGGTAGTGAATCCAATCACATAGTTTTCCCAAAATACAGGTACTGGTATACCCGCCTCCAATTTTCTTACTTCTTCTTTTATTATAAACTCATAGGCGGTATCTTGTTTCAGTACCAAAGGTTCAAACGAAAATAAATATTCTTTCTTGATATCTTCATTAAGTTGAGTTATGTTCCCAAGGATTTCTTGTCCTCCCAGCTTTAATTTAATATTATTAGTATTAATTTTTATATTATCCATTGGGTGATCGAATTCTATTTTAATATCTGTATCAACATTTACATCGGTTGCATCGTCTGCATCGAGCCATTGACCCTTCGACTGGACACGTACCGTTACTGGCAATGATTTTTTAATTAATGTGAAATTAACTACGGTTATGTTATTAGGTAGTACTGCAACCGACTCATTTGCACCGGTTTCATAGGCTGTTAAATTTTTAATTTTAGCCTCGGTAGTAACCGTGTAATTGGTCCCTGACGGTACGTTTAATAATTCATAGCGTCCAGCGGCGTTGGTTAACCCCCAAATCATCGTACCATCAAATGTTACGGTAACATTCACACCTTCTATGGGATTATCAGTGCTATCGTTAATATATCCACTAATCTTGCCAGTTTCCGGCTCTAGCTCGAGTATTAGTTCTACGAACATATCTTCGTCGATCTCTTTTTCTTTACTCTTTAGCTGATAACCATCCATAATTCCCTCGATTTGGTGTGGTGTGGATGAATTTATATCTGTGGCATTCTCCACCTTTTGGGTGCATTCGATATTTTTCACTTGACCATTTGCATCGGTCTCACCAGTAAATACTAATTTCCCATATGAGTTCATAACATTGACCGTGGCATTTTGTAGGGGCATGCCTGTTACATTAGTAATGTTTACGGTGAGCCACCAGTGTGTGGCTAGTTCTGAAATGTCGGTAATATCTATGCCCGCGAGATTTATTATTTCAGTGCTTAATAGGGTTAACTTTGAATTATTTTGCACCACGGCATCCCATATACCATGAGTTCTTAACGTACAATTCTCCAACGTCAAAGCAGAATTATTACATATCACGCTAGCATAATCCGAATTATTAATTTCACACTCTACAATAGTTGGAGATGCGTCATTACAGTATATTCCATTATGATTGTCATCGAGTGTGCAATTTTCAAAAATTACATCATCAGATTCTATAACGATTCCAAGCTCTGAAAAAGATCCACAATAGGATATGGTGGAATTCTGAATATATCCTCCACTGCCAGGCTCAAATATTAGCTCGTAGTCACTGGTGCTTTGGTTCCTGGTAATCACAGAATCTAATCCTACAATTAAGATACCACCAGACTCTACCTTTATTTCGTAGACAAAGTCGCTTGGGCTGGAGCTTCGATTCATTTTTAAGGTTGTACCTAACAGCCTGAGAACACCGCCGTTTTCTATTGTTAAGTTTCCATTTAAATAGACAAGTTCATCAACCCAGGGTGTCTCGGTTGAAATCGTCACATCTTGGCTAAAAGAAATAATTCTACTTGCACTATTTGCACGAGTTCTTTCAATCCTTTCAGATCCAGACGATGCACTATTTACAAAAATAATACTGATCGAACTGAATATAATTAACATGGACAATAAAATATTAAACCAGTATTGTTTAGGCATGTATAACCTCCTCTCAAGGTTGTTCTCCTAATGTTCAGTAACACTCGGTTGAATTTATTTATTAAATAGAGTCTCAATAAAAAAATTGCATTTTATATCAATATTCTTCCGAAGCAATTTTTTTATTTCCATTAATGGAATATAAATTATGAAATGCGTTAGACGTATATAAAATATACTAACCATAAAAATTAATGCTAGGATTTTGGTATCTAAAATAGTTCATTTTGATTAAATACCAAAATCAAAAAGTGGATTATCAAAAAAATCGAACCTCTCTATTTTATCCACCGTACCGACGCTGACGAAGTTGATAAGAGTAAATCGCTTTTAAAAAATCTAATTTAGAAAAACCAGGCCAATATACATCTGAAAAATATAGCTCAGAATATGCGAGTTGCCAAAGTAAGAAGTTTGAGATCCGCTCTTCACCTGATGTCCGGAGTACCAAATCAGGGTCGGGGAAATCATGTGTATACAGATAAGATGAAACGAGCTTTTCATCAATCGCGTCCGGTCTTATTTTACCTTCTTTCGCATCCTTTGCTATGTTTTGAATCGCCTGAGTGATTTCTTGACGACCGCCGTAGGCGATCGCAAGATTAAAAAAATATTTATCATAATTCTCGGTCTTGGATTCGGCATAGGAGATGGCCTTTTGTATCCGTTTTGGTAATAATTCGGTTTGCCCCAACGCAGTTACTTTTATCTTATGTTTGTGGACGCGTTTATCGTCACCGAGAGCATAAAAATTTTTCTCAAATAAATTTAAAAGTTTTTTCACTTCTTCGGAATCCCTATCTAAATTTTCTGTGGAGAATGCATATACTGTTAAAATTTTAATATCCAGTTCCAAACACCAGGTTAATAACTCTTCGAGTTTATCTCTACCAATCTCATGACCATCACTCGATGATAGTCCTAATTCCTCGGCGAAACGTCTATTGCCATCCATAATAATTGCTATATGTTTTGGAATTGGCTGGGTTCTTACTAATTTAAGATATTTCCTTTCCCGTGCTTGTTTTATTGTGGAATAAAGAATATTTCCTATATCCGAGATAGCGATTCCTCCAACTTATCGTGAATGTAAGATTTAATATGGTTTAACTTTTTCGAATTAGATATAATATTAGTCACTCGATTACATCCCATAATATTTATATGTTTTATTTATATTATTGGCTTCAAACCCAATCGCGGGTAGGGAGAATATTTTTTACATCATAATAGGCGGCTATAGTCTAGCCTGGTAGGACAGTGGCTTCCCAAGCCTCTAACCCGGGTTCAAATCCCGGTAGCCGCATTCATTATCTATTAATTATTATTCTTAGATTATTTGGATTTGAACCCTACACAAAAATAAGATTAATCATAAATAAGTTCTTATTTTTGTTGGAGCTAAAAATTCCTCCAAATTTTCATTTATATAAATGGAATTTTTACCCCACGGTTACAAATCCCGGTAGCAGCATTCACATTTTATTTTCAAAATTCAATATTCACTCCAAAGACTAGAAATACTCGTAATAGAGTATATTAAGAATAGTTAAGTTATAGATTAACGATTCCGGTGAGGTTATGGCATTAAAGGAGGTCAAAACAGAGGTAATAAAAATAGGTGACGATTTTGCTATTCCACTACCCACAACTTTCTGTGAAGGCACAACTCTTAAAGAAGGTTCTGAAGTGAAGGTCGTTTATACAAAAAAAGGAGACCTGGAGATACATATTACGCCCCAAAACAACGGTGAGACAAAATGTCAAATTTGCAATCAACGAACCGCTAAATATATGTGTATGCAGTGTTATACTATTGCTTGTTCAAATTGTTTTTGGGAATACGGTAATTTATGTAATAAATGCATTAACAAAACAAAAAAATAATTTACCAAATCTGGTTTTGCATAATAATAGGTTACTTTATTTCTTCTCTATTACATTGATATTATATTCATCCAATAACTTTTTTATCATTTCACACATAGTAGGAATTGCATTCTTCATAGTTTGAGTTAGCCCTTGGTCGACTTCTGCGGGGATATGTTCAACCTGGCATACTAAAATCCGGATATCTATCTTTGCCTCTTCTTTTAACTCTTTTAACAAATTAGATGATGGCATGTGGTGCATGGAAAAATCATCTAATTTTTTCTTTGGTATCTCGTCAAGATTGATTTCAAAGATTTCACCTGGTCTCCGACCTTTATCCACTGCATCAATGATTATGATCAATTCGGGTTTATTTTCACTTATTGCCAAATTAAATAACAAACCCCTGATCGATGTCTCAACATTAAGCGCCTGGGTATCGTCGGGAAGTTCAAAGTGTTCATTGAGGTAATCCACTACCGCCGGACCGAAACCATCGTCACCAAAGAGTATATTGCCACAGCCAAAAATTAATTTGGACATATCGAAATATAACTTATCCTCCTTCAAGAGTACCACTTCGATTTGGGAAATTTCACATAACCACGCTTCCGATTAAATAGTTTTGCCTTAAAAAAAATAAGATTTAATGGGTTAGCAAAATACTCTGGAAAGCATTAAAAAAGAATTATGTACTGCAAAATGTAAAAAAAAATGCCTTAATTATGCAACTTTCTCGGCTATCTCTTTCTTTAATTCATTTTCTGATTTGCCCTGGGTGTCGATCCCCAGTGCCCTAGCTGCTTCTACTACTTTATCCTTTTTTTTCTTGGTCTTTTTAGATCTCTTTTTTTTCACATCGGAATCATACTGTGCTTCCCGAATCTCGCGCTCAACCATCATTTGTCCGCGCTGGAACTCGGCTTTTGCCTTACCAAGACTACGGGCAAATTCCGGGATCTTCTTGGCACCGAACAATAATAATACTACGACGAGTAATAACAATATCCATTCCATTCCGCCGATCACAGTGTCACCTTTGATTTTCGTTAAATATACAATAAATTCATCATACTTTAACCTTTCTAGCGTGGACGAATCGTGAACCCATATAACCAATAAAATATAATATCCACATAGGGATCGCCACGATCATCATTGTAATTCCACTGCCATCCGGGGTGATTGCCGCACCAATGAATGCTATTATAATCGCAGCCAGCCGCCAGTGACGCCTCCAAAAATCAGGGCTAACCAGACCAATTTTGGTAAAACCAATCATTAATATTGGCATCTCGAAGATTAAACCGAAAGCCAAGGTCATCATCAAAACGAATGAGATAAAATCAGCGATTGAAACTATGGGTAGTGTTTCCATAGACTCGATATACATGTACATGAAATCGATCATAAAAGGAGTAATAATGAAATATGAGAACATACAGCCTATGATGAATAACAATGTAGCAGGAATTGCTACCCACTTCAACGAACGTTTCTCATGTGCGTATAACCCTGGACCTACAAAATATCCAACCTGAATAAATATCATAGGTGT
This sequence comes from uncultured Thermoplasmata archaeon, assembly GCA_965602865.1. GTDB lineage: Archaea > Thermoplasmatota > Penumbrarchaeia > JAEHCK01 > JAEHCK01 > CBFDAW01. The sequence goes on along the minus strand of CBFDAW010000066.1, from coordinate 3,348 downwards.
TGAACAGAAAATACCAAGAAACAGTGAGATCTGGACATTTATCAGAATGGGATCAATCAGCCTCATGGGGAACAATTCTAGGTTTGATGGTAAGAGATCCTCTTTGATTTGAAGAAATAATAAATTGGAAATATTATTCGTCATGTCCGGGAATGGATAAATAATTCTATACCCTAGAAAATCACCGTATCTTAATCCAAATAAAAAGAAAAAAAGACTAACTCCCGCTATTGTTATTCCAATTCTTATAACACAATTTCTTAATTCTGCTAAATGTTCCCAGAAAGTCATTTTTTTCGGCAATTCTAAGGTCACCTTTTTTCGTTGATTTAACAATACTATTGTCATATCCACAATTTAATTGGTAGGTTATCATAAGGCAATATTAAAAATTTTGGTATGTCAAGCCGCATGCCCACACCACCAGTCACCGTTCGCTACGCTCACTATAGACGGGTGGCATGTTCAGCTAACTCCGTTAGCTTCAGCGGGCATGCCATCAGACTTTGATAACGATTTGGTTAAAATAAAATCTTATGGATTCTGCTGAGCTTTTGAAAATTCTGGCATTTTTTTTCTTAGTTTCACAAAAGAGAGAATTCCACGACCACCAGTCAGTAGGCCGGTGGAATTCTCTCTTTAAACCATAAGATTTAATATAAGAAATTATTAGTTCATGAATAATTCATCTATTTTGATTTATTAAATATAAAGTATACCTATTAGCACATATCAGACCGGGTGGCGGCATGAAAAAGGTAAAGATTGTCCGGTTCAAAAACGGAAATTTAGAATCGGCTGAAGACCTCATCACCGAAGAATATATCCTACATCTAAAGATCAATCCCGAGGTAAGCTTCGATGTTATTATCACACCAGAACTTATCAAAGAGTTCGTATATGGTAATCTGTATACTGAGGGGTTCATAAGATCCAAAGAAGAGATTAAGAAATATAATGAAAAAATAAAGGACAATCTCATTAATGTAACCGTACAAATTAAAGATTTTTCCAGGCGATTAGATTTCCTTAAAAAAAATTACAATATTGTCTGGACCGAATGCGGCAGTGTGCCGGAAATTAAACGGCTAACCGATCAGATTAAAAGTATCGAGGGCAAAATAAAAATAAACGCACAAAATGTTTTGAATATTCTAGATGAAATTAAAGATAAAATAGAACTCTTCAAGCAGACTGGGGCTCTTCATTATGCATTTCTGTTTGATTATAACACCAAATTAAAGATTTACTCCTATGATATTGGCAGACATAATGCAGTTGACAAAGTGGTTGGCAGCCAGCTATTAGTAGATCAAAGGCTGGATGATAAAATGTTATATATAACCGGCCGGATATCTTTGGATATTATATTGAAATGTCTTCGTGTAAAAATTCCCATCATTATCTCACGAGGGGCACCACTGGATTCTGCGGTTACTATTGCGCAAAAATATAATATCTGTTTGATTGGATTTTTAAGAGGAAAACGATTTAATATCTATAGCCATCCTGAAGTGATCGTACAATAGCTCATGATCAATTTAGAAAATTGAAAAGGTGAATAAGTGCTCAGTATTGCAATATTATGCGGAGGCAGCTCGAAACGATTTGCCGGTGATAAAAATCTTTATAAGATCAATGGCAAGCCATTATTAGAAGTTGTTCATGATAAATTCAAAGATTTAACTGATGATCTATTTCTTCAGGTCTCTAATAACAATTCCCACCGAACCAAGATGTCGAATTTTACCGCAGATTTCCACCATGATTTAACCATGGATAAGGGACCGCTTGGTGGGATTTTTTCTGCTCTTAACCACGCCAGTTACGATCATGTATTCGTAGTAGCTGGTGACCTCCCGTATGTAAGTAAAAATATTTTCTCAGAATTGATTCAATTTACAGATTATCATCTTGTGGTACCCAGGTGGAAGAATGGTTTTGTCGAGCCGCTGTGTGCCATATACTCAAAGGATATTCTTCCGGTGATCGAAAAACAAATAGAACAAAATGATTTAAAGATCAGTAATTTATATAAAATAGCAGAAAAAGAACATTCTGAACAATTGAAAATTAAATATGTTAATATTGATGATTTAATTAAGGGTAATAAGATCACTTCCAAATGTTTTAAAAATATCAACCGTAATGAAGATCTTGATAGTTAGAATATTTAAGAATTTTAATTGTGCTTTAAGGGGAATCTATGAATTCAGGTAAAAAATTGTCAAGTAGCCTTTGGGGATCGCTGTTACGAGTAGACCTGTCTACAGGTAAATGGAATGTCGAAAAGATATCCGAGGAGGTCTTAAAAAAATACCTGGGTGGCCGCGGTCTGGGCGTTAAGATTTTATCTGACGAGCTGGACCCTACGGTACCGCCCTTGGATCAACAAAACAAATTAATCTTTGCCGCCGGTGCTCTCACTGGGACCTCAGCGCCCACGGCGGCCAGGTATGAAGCGGTCACCAAATCACCTCTTACGGGGACCATCACGGGTGCCAATGCCGGTGGATACTTTGGGGCAAGATTAAAGCAAGCAGGCTTTGATGCGATTGTAATAGAGGGGCAAGCTAAATCTCCAAAATATCTATGGATCAATAATCAAGAAGTGAGTGTTAAAGATGCGACAATGCTGTGGGGTTGTGATACGCATGAAACTACGACCAGGATTATAAAGGAGATAGGAAAGAATAAAATTTCAGTCTCCTGTATTGGCCCCGCTGGTGAACGGTTGGTTAAATTCGCTAGCATAATCAACGATAACCACCGGGCTGCCGGGCGCGGTGGCGTGGGCGCGGTTTTGGGTGCGAAACTGCTCAAAGCTATTGCCATAACCGGTTCAAAAAAAATTAATATCGTAGACTTAAAAAAATTCCAGGAACGGAGCTCTGAAATATTGGATAAAATCAAGAAAACGATCGTTACAAAGGTAAATTTACACGAGTTTGGAACCGCCAAAATCCTGGACGCTGTAAATGATTACAGGCTTCTTGGTACTAGAAACTTTCAACAAAATTATTTCGAACACGCTGCAGATATTAATGCTGAAAAATTAAAAAATACAATATTTAAAAAAAGAAATACATGTTATAGTTGCCCCATTGCCTGTAAAAGGGTAACCTCGGTCGGCGACAAATCTGGTGAAGGGCCGGAGTTTGAGACCATCTGGGCATTTGGGGCGCAGTGCGGTGTAAATGATCTCGAAGCAATTGCTCGTGCCAATTACCTATGTAACGAACTAGGACTGGATACGATATCTACCGGCAATACTATTGGCTGTGCTATGGAGTTATCTGAAAAAGGTCTGATTAACGAAAAGTTTTCTTTCGGAGAAGCGGATGTGAT
>CBFDAW010000065.1:0-9592 GCA_965602865.1 uncultured Thermoplasmata archaeon | reverse complement strand
AAAAGAAGAGATAATGTTAAAGATGTAGTGTATACATCTCACTATTCAGGTCTTTGAAATGTCCAAATTGTGACCATATGAATCCAAAGGGGGCTGACTTCTGCGAGAAATGTGAGGTTTTATTAGTTAAAAAGGGCCCAAGGGTCAAACGAAAAGCTCCACGAAAAGAGAAACCTCGTCAATACCCTCATCCACCACCGCATCAACAACCGTATCCATATCCACCACCGCATCAACAACCGTATCCATATCCATATCCATATCCACCATCACAACAACAACCATATCCATATCCACCACCACAACAACAACCATATCCATATCCACCACCGCATCAACAACCATATCCACACCAGCCACCCCCACCTTATCCATACCCGTACTATTATCCATACCCATATCCAATACCATATTACCCACCACCATCATTATATGGAGATCTATATGAAAAACCGGCAGAACAGCCAAGATTGCGTTTGGACATTCTACCAAAAGTCATGTTCAAGCCTAAAGAAGCGTTCAAAGAGATTTATCCGCATACAACTAAAATTCAGGGTATTTTGGCCGTTTTATTCTTAACTATAATTTATACTGCAATTCAAATTGCCTTTTTTTTGATCTCCGAATATGTAGTGAGTGGTTGGGGTGATTATTACTTATGGTTTGGGGGATATCAAAGTTTTTTACCTTATCCAATTTTTCAATTTATATTTTCTATTCCAATTGCTATAATTTCACTATATCTTACTGGCTATTTTTCTGCAGTTATAACCAGGGAAATGAGAGGTAGGCGGGATGTTGATAAGACTATCGGATTATTAGGTTATGGGTATATAGTAAGTGTTGTTTTGGGTTTTATTACCTTAATTATTTTATTAGTAATTGGCCCCTCTCCTTTTTCTGACCGATCAATAGATACAATTTTCATATTTATAATCGTATTTATAATACTCATGATAATAAATTTAATTTGGACCTTCTGGGTTAATGGACACGCCATAGCAATTGCTAATAATGTCTCACTGGGTCGTGGAATATTAGCTTATTTTTTTGCTCAGATAATAGTTAGTTTAATAGCATTTTTAATTATGATACCATTAATAGGCATTTTCCTTTTATTAGGCTTTCCATATTAGATATTTAGAGATTTTTAATAAAACAAAGATTTAATTATTATGGCAATATCAAATCTACTAAATTTGATTTAATTAAAATCAATAACTTTCATTACCCTAGTTTGAGTTGTTAGTAGTAATATTAGTAATAGCGAAATCTCAGCTACCGCCCACCAGCCGTTACCTACTCTACCAAGAGCCATTTTGCTCACGCCTAACCAACCCCACCTCACGCATTCCGCAACTCCCAATATTAATATACCTGACAATTCCCAATGGTATACAATCACAAATCATCCAAAACTCACACATTTCGTATACCAGATCCGTGAGTTACTTCCAGGTACCTTTTTCTTCATTTCCGCAGTGATACACCCCGCTTCCGAACCATTACCGCACCACTATCGGACCACCAAACTCACATTATTCAAAGTCTATGGTAGTTACCAGCACTCCACACATTCCATGACCAAAAGCAATGTTCTCAATTCAATTTATTAATTTATTAACGACATATCTATAAGTTTAGAGTACAATTAAGTAAACTACTATAGCATACACGAGGCTAACTATATTCGCTAACAGAATAGAAGAATTGAAAAGCATTAAGGATGCAATTACAGGTAAAAAACCTGAATTTATTGTGATATATGGCAGGAGACGAGTGGGAAAGACGGAGTTGCTAAAACAAATTCTCCGAATTAGAAAAGATGCAATATACTTCTTGGGCAGGGATGAAGCACCACATGATATGCTAGCTAGATTATCCACTATTGTTGCATAAAAGTATAATGATGAAAAATCCTTGGTGATATTCAAAATGAAGATTTTTACCTTATTTTTTTTAGAATAAATATTAAATTCAAATCCGCAGCGTAAATTGGGATAAATCCGGTTTACTTTTGGATATTCTGCCTTTCCGAATCTTCTCGAGTTGGTTCCTTGACTCTGCCGCTAATATTTTCGGGTGTGTTGACATCAAATCCGGAGCCTTTTACTCTTTTACGCCGCCTCAACAAAACGGTTATTATGATTAATATCACAACCAAACAAAGTATTATGATCAATAAATTATAATTCGATATTTTTAAATTAAATCCTGAAGAATTATTATTATCGGTTCCCGTTGAAGTTTCATTATCATCCTCTGCAGATCCATATGAGGTTAATTCGTATGAATAAATTAGTTGTCTATTAAAATCATAATATTCCATCTTCACCGGGAAACCAATGGTCTGGGAATAATATTCTATCGAATACGCATAATCCTCAGTTGAAAACTCGCTTACATTATCCATCGTTACATTATCCCGCCAGGGGTCATCATACTCTTTTGAGTTATAAACTGAAAATGTCTCGAACTTCCCTGACGGGACGGTGATTTCATCGACGCTCAGGCATTGATAATTCATGGTTATCGTGCTTGTATGATTATTTGCTGTGGTCTCACCATTGGATATCGAGGTAATGTCCGTGTTTTCTTCGGAAATGGATTGCCATCGTTTACCTATCGATATCGGAAAATCAAATTTAGCTGCCGGCGGGTCGTAAGTAGTAATCTTACTATCGTAATATTCCTTTTTTTCATTGAAACTTTGTTCAACCGACCGGTAATCCATGGATTCTTTAATAACCGCAAAATCCTGTGTTTGCATCCAGCACGTTCCATTCAGAGTGAGTTTATACATAAAAAATCCACTCTTGATTTCCTGAACAGAGTTTATTTGCAGAACATATACATTAAAATCTTTCTCATTTAATTTGATCGTTGTAATGTCAATAATTTCAAGGCTCATGCTTCCTGAAACATCGAAATTATCAGCCATTTCCGGATCATTATATATTATATTGAAATTATATCTGAATTTATTACCTACTTGAAAAGTCGGCAAATTCGTCAACGTTTTCGGTGCCACTGCGGATTCCTGGTCAACAAATACAATGATCGAATCGTAAAAATATTCGAAACCGGAATATGCCCTGCAATGAATCAAATGTTTACCATTTTTAAAGTCCCTGGTGTCCCATTGGTAATCCCAGGTTTCCCAGGTATCCAAACTGGATGCCGCCATCCACCCGACATCCGAGATTGAATCTATTTGGATCTCCACGTTCTCAATAAAGTAATCCACATTATTTGCAGTACATTGGATGTTACACATCTTGAATACCGTCGAACGATTAATTGGGTTGGTAATATGAACCGGCGGGTCCACCGGGCTATCTTCTTCAGTATCGTTCTGACCCGGAATCCCAAAATCTGGTGCTTCATCCATGTACATAATAAATAGATCATCGATAAATTGCGATTCTATAGCCTCACCGGTTATATCAAATTCTGAAATATCATTAACTTTATTGATTGGTATTGTAATTTGCAGTGTATTTGTATCCATACCCGTAACCATTAACATATCAGGCTCCGAATTTGGTTCATCCATCTTAACTCCTATGCATGTACCATTTTGACACATGACCATGTATGCCGCCTCATCTCCATCCTTGATAACAAAGTTATAATTGATCAAATCAGATTTTTTAAAGGTTCCTTGTACCGTCATTTCAAGGATCAAACTTTGTTGCACATATGAACCCTTTGATTCGATGGATAAGATATCGAGGTAATCGTAACCTGGCACAATAGAAGGCTCATAGTCGCCCCCTACCTGAACATCACCTGCGGGGTCGTTATATTCAACATCATAACTAACCTCGGCATTGACCGGCATCCGGGTCAAGAGCAGGATAGTCAGTATAACTATAGTTAGCAAAGATTTCATTTGGCTTTTCAAATAATCACCTGGGTCTTTGATTGTTAACCAAAAGATCGATATTGTGAATTATAAATAGTTTGGAAACCGGTGAAATCAAAATATAAAGTTTTCGTAGGAATCGAAAGGTTTTTAAATCGATTTCAATCTTATCCAAAGATTATTTTTAAACATAATATAATAATATAGTTTAAATGAACATCTATGGTGGATCCTTTGAACACCCGAGTTGAACTTGTTAGGACTTTTAAATTCTATTTTTTAATAACGATCATAATATCTATTTTTTTCAATGCCTCTAGCTCTATAACCGATGCGCAATATCTTCCAGAGTATAATAGTTCAACTTTTGAGGAGCCCATGATATTTTGCACGACAATAGATTATGACGATTCTACATATACCTCCTGTGTTACCCCGGACGGGAAATATCATATCTTGGGTGTGAAGAATATCGAAAATAAATTGATTTTTCATGATACTAGCAATGAACCAAAAGATGATGGTAACCCAGATTACGAATGCATTCTTCCCACACCGTGTTCGGTAGTACAGATCAATGGTGATGGCAGGTTAGTGGCAGCCGGCGGTAGCTGGGATGAGTTTTCGAATGCGTCGCATATTTATGTGTTCAATACTTCGACTCGTGAACTCGTTCGAGAATTCGCGGTTACACACCAGTATTTCGAGATCTCACCAGATGGTAATTATTTGACAGTAAATGATAACCAATCAAACAGCGGTATTTATTGGGTATCCAATGGCAGTATTGTTACGAAATTTAGCAAGAATTACGAGCTGCTAAAATTTTCACCGGATAGTAGATTTATCGCGGCGTATAATAATAGTGTCAACAGCCGGCTCGAGATCTTCAGTTTCCCCGATTTGGAAAGGGTCTATAGTCTGGCAGGAGCCGCCAATTTTAGTTTATGCCCATGCCGGTCAGGCATGTTTTCATGGTCGGCGGACGGGCAATACTTGGCTGCTGTCCTGGGTTCTAACAATACCATCCGGGTTTTCGAAACCAGTACTTGGATGACCATTTACGAAATCACGACCAATCATGCAAATCTTCGATATACTTTTGTTTCGTTCGCACCCAATGGTACGGCATTGGCAGTAGGCGGTTCAAACCTGGAAAAGGCCGGTATCTCACTAGGCTTACAACTTTATGAAACCACATCATGGTCGAAAGTATATGATGAGCCTAACCAAATTGACTATGAATTTGAAAGATCCCATAACAATTTAGGTGCTGATGAGTATCCGATTTTTGAGACCATATCCTGGTTACCCGATGGTAGTGTGTTCATATCAGCGACATACTATAAACCCAGTATTTCATACGATTCAAACCCTGGACCCGATGATTTAGAGAAAATTTATTATTCGATTATTTTCCCGCTTATCCTGGTTTCCATAGTAATTGTTGTTCTGGTGAGCATATACGGTTTTTTATTCTATTTCAAACCGTATTTTGGCCCGTGGTACTCAAAGTTAAAGCCCGACGAATTGAAAACCCAGATCACTAGGAGCAGAATTATGGACTATATCCAGGTGCATCCCGGTTGTATATTCTCCGAAATAAAAAGATCCATTGAAAGTTCTTACAGTAATGTGTATTATCATCTCTCAGTATTAGAGCGTGAAGAGCTCATTTTTTCTAAGACCTCCAGATTCAAAAAACGGTTTTATTCTATTAATTATCCTAAATTTTCGAGTATGTTCCCTCAAACCCATGATCATGGAATACATGAGAAGATATTTATGCTATTATTAACTCATCCTGGCCTGACCCAGAAGGAGATTGCCATAAGTCTGAGGATATCTGAGGCAACTGTGAGCAGATATATAATCGACCTATTAACCGAGAATTTTATTCGCCGCGAGCGTGAAGGTAAGGTCTGGAAATGTTACGCAAATCCGCACTTATAGATATACATTGGTTGGGCATATTGATATTGGTTCATCATCGTGTATTGATCGTACATATTATCCACCGGCATAGGTTGAGTTATAGGAACACTACTTGGTTCAACTCCGGTAATCATATTCTGTTCTGTTCCCAGAATCTGTTGTTTTACTGGTCTCTTCTTCTTTTTATAGATAAATAAAAATAATATACATATCAACACAATTATGATCACGGAGAATATTATGTATCCGGCGTAATTCTCCGGGTTATCCTCTTTATCCGCCCCCGGCTCATTTTCGTAAACCGTAATGATGATAGTCTCGGTTGCATTTTTGCCGGCAATATCAACCACCTCTACTTCAATAGTGTGTTTCCCCACCTCCAGATCAATATCTTTTAAAGTTTGGTCATTACCCAGTTTACCCGAGATATCCGAACGCCAGGAATAGTATAACGAATCACCGTATATCAAGTCGGGGTCATCACAGGCGGCAGTAAGAGTGATCGGGTCCCCAAATGTGACCTCAATACCGTTTTTCGGGCTTGTGATTTCGGGTTTACATGGCGGGTCGTTGCAATATATTACACTGATGTTAATCTTTTCAGAAATGGTAAAGATACCATCCATAGCATAAAATGTAACTGTAACTTCTCCGTTCCAGTTCTCTTTCGGTATCAAAATGATCGTGCCATTATTTTGATAAATTATAACGGTAATATTTTCCACCTCATCAAAATCGAACATTAATTGATCGCCATTCACATCCTTGAACAGGTCCAGGAGGTTTATTGAATGGTCATCCACGGAGTCTTCAAGTATCATCACACCAGGGATCGAATTATTAATTTCGGGTGGGTATTGACCAAGCTTTGTAGTACCCGAGACACTTTGAGAATTCCCCGAGGTCAAATTGAAATCATCCACGGCTATTATTTTATAGTAATAGGTAGTCGATTCGTCCAATTTGGTATCCAGATATTTTGTGTTGTTAACGGGTTCAAAATTCAACCTTTCAAAATCTGCATTGGCAGATGAACCCCTGAAGATGTGGTATCCGACCAAGTCAGGCTCGAAATTTGGTCTCCATGAAAGTTCCAATGTAGAATTAGTCTCAGCACTCACTGTTAAACCCACCGGCGGCTCGGGTGGTGTCACATCAATTGTGGTGGCGGTGGCAGTATTAGAATATTTTGAATTTAACGGCACCTCGTCAAAGCTTACCAGCGTGAACTGGTAAGTGGTCTGTTCACTTAAACCATTGACCGAAAAAGAGGTTTTTAGATCATTAATAGTACCAACAACCTCGAAGTCACTTGAAGCCGCCCCACGCCGTTCCGTCATATACACAATATAACCTGCAACATCCGGCTCAGGGCTGGCAGACCAGGTTAAAGCGACCTCCGTATCAGAAATTGTCATCGCAACCAGGTCTTCCGGTGCCGATGGTGGTGAAGAATCCTCTGGCGTACCATCGATCTCTGTGGAGAAATTGGAGGTCTGGTTAATTGAATCAATGGCTCTGATACGATAAAAATATGTATTATGGTTTTCAAGCTCCGTATGCTCGAAGTAATTGATCGGGTGTGGGGGGTTACCAAGAGCTGCCCAATCAGAGTATATGTTGTCTTTATATTCTAATTCATAATACTTTGTTTCATCCGTGTTTAATTCCCAGGTCAGGTTTATTGCATTACCTTCCGGATTAATGACCGCTTTGAACTCCCGCGGAATATCTGGTAAAAAATCAACGATGATATCAACTGCATTAGACCAATTACTAATGTGGTCATCTATATAGGCTTTCAATCGATAATAATAGATACCTTCGGCTTTATTAGTAATATCCGCTTTTAAATCCAGGCCGTTAAAGATTTCAGTGGGGGACTCAAAGTTTGTGGTCTCGTCCTCTTCAAGAATGTATCCAATTGCTCGAGGATTGAGATCCCAAGCAACAGTATAATTACCATCAGGATCTACCACACCCGGATCTTTGAGCACTGGCACCCCCGGCTTCAACCAACCAGATCGCTGGATGAATGGTTTGTCATCCAGTCCCAGGTGGGGAAGATCGGTATCGCCGATACCATCCCCGGCAAGACGGCCGTTAAATCCATTATCCACACCTGTATAATCCGACCAGTAATTTCCACCCGAATCAGTATACCATTTATTTCCAGGCATCTCATTATCCTTCGCCTGGATTGGATTTGAAATTATATTATTATGAAAAACTACGTTGTTCTTACAATCTCGTTCTATTAATATGCCGGTATTAGTACTAGATGAAATCAGGTTCTCATATACTTTATTGCTGCCAGAATCATGTATGATATAAACACCGTTCCGGTTACAGGTAATATTGTTATATGAGATCGAGTTGGTCATAGAATCTTCCATTCTGATACCCACATAATAATTGTTCTCGATGGAGTTATTTTGGATAATATTTGAACTCGCGAAACCCATGGCGATGCCACAATAACTATTTTTAATAAAGGTATTATTATTAAAATCATTATTAATGGCAAACCAGATCTCAACACCGGATTTACCGTTAAAACATTTGTTCCTGGAAATATAATTATAAGCCGAATCCGAAACCAAAATACCAGCCCACAAATTGGAAATGCATATATTGTCAATAACCGAATTATTGCCACTGTAGGTGATACCAATTCCAAAGTATGTAAAAGAACAATTATTTCTTAAAATCGTGTTATTATCAGAATCCCAGCAGCTGATCCCAAGTTTACTACTCCAACCAACCAAATTATCCTCAATTAGATTACCGTTCGAATTATTCAAAAATATTCCAAAATAATTGTTGGAAACATTATTTTTAAAAATATGAACATCGGATACATAATTGAGTTCAATGCCCGAGTCATCGTACGGATAAGTTCTATTTCCACTGTTGGTGATCGTGAACCCGGTGAGCTTGACCGAGTTTGCGGTGATATAAACCACATCACCGGTATGGTTACCATTTATTATGGTATTTTGAGTCCCGTTTCCGATTAGAGTTACACCTTTATTGATCTTCAAATTCTCGTAATATGTCCCCGACCAGATATAGATCGAGTCACCGGCTTTTACGCTGTTAATGGCAGTTTGTATACACGTATAATTACCATCCCCCGCGGGGTCAACGATGATCATTGCCCCGCTAACCGTGAACTCATCAAAAATCCCATCGGAGGCAAAAATTCCCGCAAAACCAAGCGCTGTTATTAGAAATACTACCGAAATAGACATAGTCTTTTCATTATTCATCCACATAATCTATCACCTGTTTATTATTTTAATGAACAACTCATCTCTTAGTTGTTGGAATGAATAATTCTATTTTGAAATTATAAAAAGTTTGGAAATCTCTGAAATCGTGGATTTAAAGTTTTCGGTGGAGTGGTATTCACAAATCCTTTACGAACATCGAGTGGTGATTAATCTCTAATTTCCAGGTGCAACACCCACCTTTCGTATACGAACTTCGGCTGGTAATCCACACACACAACTCACTCTACAAATTCAACACAAAACTCTAATCTTTTTTCAATTTACTTCTCAACTTCAGGTAAGTCTGTTCATCAATCTCTTTATTCAATAATTTTATAGCTAGTACCTTCAAAAGCTCGTATTGTAATAGCTCCTTTGGGATATATTCATAGCACACATTTTTATCATGGTTGATTTTCCTAACTATCCCCCGTTCAATTAGCTTGGAAATATTATAAGTTACTTGATTAGAGAAGGATGTGCCACCTACAAAATAGATTATTAACTCATATTT
>CBFDAW010000064.1:0-9604 GCA_965602865.1 uncultured Thermoplasmata archaeon | reverse complement strand
ATGGTAACATTATGGATCGAACCTTCAACATTTGTGAAATTCAGATATACTTTTAAAACCTCACTTTCATCAAACACATTAACTAGAATATCTATGGCTTCGTTCACCTTTATTACAGCCGGGCTCGAAAGCCATGTGATCCTAGGAGGAGTTGGCTCCCAAGACGGCTTCGTCGCTTCAATTGTAATTATATGTTCCTCGGTACGGTTCCGGTTGTTATTTATATCTAGTACCCAGATATAAAAGGATACACTACCGGCTTGCGGCTGCGCCGGGATTGAATATGTATAATTCACTGCTCTAGAACCTGCCATACTGACATTATAATTCGTCTGATTGACTCCAGTATAATTTAATCTGACTTCCGAGAGTCCACAATTATCATCAACCACTGCCAGGATCTCAATCTTATGGTTCAACTTACATTTTTTTTGATATTGAACCTCAGAGATCTCCGGAAGAAGATTGTCCAAAATGGATATACCGTATATCATAGATTTGTTCCAGTTGCCAAAGGTGTCAATCACCCAGATATAGAATGTGACTTCACCGGTCGTTGGTTGGCCGAAGATGGTATAGTTCCAATCGTTAGTAGATTGTTGATTCATAGAAACATTATGTAATTCATCGTTAATATCTATGTAATTCATTTTAACCAAATCGAATCCGCTAGCGTCATATATCAATATACTAACTTCAATGGTTTCGCCAATATTTACATTCGCCGGGTAATTCACACTATTAATTCTTGGTCTTTCTGAATCGGTTACATTCACCCAGATGGTATCAGTATCATTAAACCCGGCGGCATCAAATACCTTTAGTGTCACAATATAATCACCGGCAATCCCGAATTTATACTCCCAAGTCAAATTGTACCACGATTTTTCCTCACCATTATAAGTAAAGCGCCAAGTATAGTTAGTAATTTTAATATTATCTTCACTGTCAGTACCATTGAAAGCAACGGTATCTCCCAAATAGATCTCCACATCATCACCTGCATCCGCAGCTGGCGGATCATTATCTGATATCGAAACCATTGACACACCCGTTGATGCCCAGTTATGATTCGGGTCCACGGCAGAGAGGTTATATTTTAAATGCTCCAGACGATCACTTGGCAAATTCGATATTTCTCGTTCCCAAAGTAAGGTGCCACTGTTATAACTCAAGGTCAGGTTTTTTGCATTACCAATATCGGACCCAAACCAATAAAAAACATGCGCCGCACTCACATTTGTAGCATCTGTAACATTACAATTAAAAGAAAAACTATCGCCAGTGGTTCCGGAACCTGCCGTACTATCTAAGATCACAGGCGCTAAAAACTCGACCGGATACGCCAGCGGATAATAATCTTTTGCACCGGAACCGCCATTCAGATCATATGATGTATCCCAGACATATCCATCACTCTTGGCAAACGGATATAATATGGAATAATTGCTCCAGTAGTTACCTTCACCTGCCGTATCATTCCATTGGTTCAAACCGAAATTATCAACGCCCTGGGTGCCGGTGATATTGTTAATAATGAAGTTATTGTGATGGACATAATTTCTCAAGCTTTTATTCAGATATATCCCATAATCGGTATTTTGTAAAATATTATTGTAGGTAACGGTATTATTGTCTGATCCATGGAACATTATACCATTTCGGAGATTGTTATAGATCGAACATTTATATACAGTAACCTCCGAGGAAAAATTGACCCATATCCCATTACGCGTATTATTATAGATCAAACAATCAATTATTTGTATATTCGAACAACTTACATTTATACCATTACCGGTTGCATTTAGGATGCTTAGGTTGGTAATATTTACATTTGAAGTATTTATCCAAATAGTATATGGGTAACCACTGCCATCGATAATCGTGCCCGAATTACTTTCACCCACAAGGTTTATTGATTTATTAATTAATGGATTCTCCTCGTAAATACCGTCATATACAAATATCGTATCCCCCGAATTTGCAGCGGTTATTGCAGATTGAATAGTAGAATAATTACCAGAACCAAATCCGCCAACATATAATGTTGCCGGGCTTGCTTTTGCATCAACATTTATTGGGACGGATATTGTAATTATGGTAGCAACCAGTGCCAACGAAAGCCAAATCACGAAACATTTTCGCGTTATATTTCCCATTTTTTCCTCCTCCATTTCTCAAATCGTTAATTTGTAGGGTATCAATATATGGAAGAATTCAGTGCCATTTTTGTATTTTATCGAATTTTATAATTTATTATTCACTAGTTCCCATTATTATAGAGTCGAGCCCCATTTTAAATATTTACCTATCAAATCACTCAGGAGCTCAATAAATAACAATCTTTTACCAGTCATTGAGATAATTCCAAGAAGTAATCTATTTAGGTTTATATAAAATCTCCGAACTAAAATTACATTTTTTATGATTTTAGAAAAGAATCATTTTCTCATATCTTTGCCAATACCAAAACGTTAATAAATCAAGATCGAGTACTACCCTGGAATGACCATTTATGCATTATGCTCCAATTGTGGTAATACACTAATTGACACCGGTGAGACACGGTTTATCGTTTGCGAAAAATGCGGAAGAAGAATTCCATCCAGGGTATATGGTAAATTACCTCTAAGTCCAGGCGAGCGTAGCGAAGAGCTAATTATTGGTGGCGAAGAAGGCAGCTATTATTCCATGGCGACGAGAAGGCAAGATAATTTCTGGGGTGCCAGAGCGACTCGAGAACCACCATCTATTCTATCTTCATTACGCGCAGTCGGAGGGTTCCTGTGCTCTGTAGCTATAATTTGTTTTATCGTTGTTCTGACCATCAACCTTATCGCGTTTTTTCCTGCTGCAGTAATCACTGCATCTGGCTTGGTCGATGAACATGAAATTACTATCGAGACCAGAATACCATTAATAATTGATAATACACCTCCTGAATTTTTAAAGATCGATGATTATCCAATAGTAAGTACACCTGGTCAGCCGGTGTGCCTGACGGTAAATATCTCCGATGAACATCTAAAAGAAAGTTATATAGAATTGCCCATTAAAGATTATGATAGCTCTTTTAACGCTGTGAACACCACAATCATCGAGAAAATTCCGCTGCACTATGATCGGGAAATCAAAAAGTATGCCGCATCATTTCAATCACCCCCGGTTATCGGGCTCTATCACCCTAGGCTAATTGCTATTGATTTTGCAGGCAATTTTGCTGAGCAAGAGCTTAGCTTGGATGTTCGGAGCACAAATAAACCGATAATGTTCTTAACCGAACCAAAGCATTTTACAAACATCAACTCTTCAACTCGCCTTGACTTCAAGCCCGCTACAAATGATGTCCAAGATATATCATACAATTTGGATACCCATGAGGATAATGTATCAACTGTAACTTTAGAAGCGCCGTATTCTATCGCCACCACCGAGTGGTTAGAAGGGGAACATCAATTAAATATAACAGTACACTCAGACTCTGGATTGGAAAATTATTTGAATTTTTCGATCTATCTTGATGATACGCCACCCACCTTAACCTCTCTATCCATTACTCCATTAACAATAGACCGGAATGAGACATTTAAAACAAACTTGGGGGAAAATACCTTTTACCGGGGCGAATTTGTAAGATTACGTATTTCCATTCGTGAAACACATCTGAGAAATGCGGTATTGTTATTGGAAAACACAAGTTATGATCTTGTGCCCGTCCAAAGTGATACTGAATTCCAGGATACGAAAGTAACCGATTATGAAACCATCTTCTCTATGCCAAAAAACCCGGATAAGTATAAACTCACTGTTGCAGCTACCGACTTTGCGGGTAATATCAAAACCTCATTATATAATTTTCATATCGCTAGAATTAATTTTGATGAAATCCCGGTGCCTATCTTATATCTTGACATTCCAGACTCAACGATTAATTTACCGATTATAAATTCTTCAGCATATCTTGAACTTCCAATTAAATTCGGAAAAATAATAGAGATAAATTTTACCGATACCCAAACCGGCACCACCGTCAAAAGCTTACAAATGATCAATTCACAAGATTCATACAATCTCACCGGCATACCTGAAGTCGAGGGTTTTGTAGGCATTAAAGCTCAAGGTTCGTATCATTACCGAGATCATCTATTTATATCATTTCCATATCCACCTTATCTTTTCATACTACCAATTGTGCTTAGTGGTGGATATCTACTGGGTTTCTTTATTCTGATTGCACTTGCGATAATTCTATCGAATCTGTATTTATTTACCTCGTCAACTTCTGAAGCATTCAAGGAGATAAAAGGCGCGCGGGGTAGTTTACGTGCACCCATGATGGAATCGAATAATACGATAATTATGCTTGCACAACTATTTTTAGCGGTGATCAGTTTCAATATTATATATAACCAGATCTTAGCTTGGGGTCAAGTGCCAGTGCATATTCCGGATTTCAGTGCATTATCAAATTGGGCATTAATCTACAACTTCACTTCTGCAGCGGTATATGAAGAGATCATATCTCGAATCCTACTTATTGGGATACCCCTTTATATTGTTCATGCAATATTTAGAAAATTACAAAAACCCAAACGAAATTATATATTTGGCGGCGGCTTTGAGATTAATAAACTGACGATATTATTGATACTATTTTCGTCAATCACCTTTGGTTTAGCGCATGCCCCAGGATGGGATCATTGGAAGGTTATTCCAACCTCTGTAAGTGGTTTTGCCTTAGGATATTTATTCCTACGCAAGGGAATCTTTGCAGCTATCTTACTTCATTTTACGGTAAATTTTCTTACGATCCCGCTCCAGATGTTGAATTATCCGCTTGGCCCTAGCTTATTGTTCTCATTTATGTTTTTATTCTGGATTGCAATTGGAATAATCTATATGGGGTATTATCTAACCAGAATTACGGGCTCGCTTAGTAAGACTAAAACCATTCATAATCAAGATAAAATAGATTGAATAAATCAGAGTCCAGCTCTATAAGTTTTATTGTTCAACGGGAACATAAACTTTACGCCACCCCATTCTCAGTAGATCCCATTTAATTTTTGCTATTTAACATTTGTTTAGGATTTCGTATTTAAGATTTCGAATTTGACCTAATGCATATTCGAATAAACCCCTCTTCGGGCTCGTAAGCCCTCCTCTGGGTGGGGTATCCACGGCGTCCTCACCGTTATTGAGTTATTGGATCGGGGACAAAGGCGACTCGCTTTTTATGTATATGGTTATGTGCCCTTGATTTATTTTTCAGGTAATTTTTCCTTTATACTAATCAAATCTCGTTTCCCATGAATGACCGTTAAAATAAGAATTCTATTTTCTTCAAGTTTGTAAATAATGCGATAATTTTGAAAAATCAATTCTCGAATATCTTTTCTATTATATTCTGGAACCATTCTTCCAATCTCAGGAAGCTTTATTAACTTTTCAGTTGTTTCCATTATTTAACCAATAAAAATCCTTGCGTAATATTCGGAATCTTTACTAATAAAATCAAATATGCCCAGAAGATCATCGACTGCGGGTTGTGTCCAAATGAGTTTTTTCATTAGGTGAACCTCTTTTTTACTTCTTCATGAGAGACTAATCGCCCATCTTCTACTGCTTTCAAACCCTTTTCAATTTTTTTCTTTACATATAATTCATAGATTATATCGTCCCATGAACAAGTGTCGGGTAGTGTTTCAATAAGATGTATTGCTTCTTCTTTGACTGCGGGCATTTTATCACTTACCATTATATATTAATTATATCCACTATATTATTCTTTCGGGCACATAACCATAAACATTTTCGCTCGTTGCCAAAGTCAACATGCGTGCCCGCACCAACGGTCATCATTCAATATGCTCACTATAGACCGGTGGCATGCTCGGCTTTCGATTAAGAATAAGTAAATAATTCTGGTACAGGTTGACCCTTTGATAATGTTGGTATTTTTTCTCTAGGTTTTAAAATTCTCAAATTTTGAAAGTATGCTGAATTTTATGACCTTGAAAAAAAAACCTATGGATTTTTTTTCTTGGGTTTCAGAATTCTTAAATTTATAAATGCTAATGAATTCTGAGATCAGAATAATTTTCAAAAAAAAAATTATTCTTGGTTTTTTATAAGAGAGAATTCCATCTCTAAATTTTTTTCAATTCTTTGGGTTTAAACCTTAACTGTGATCCACAGATCGGGCACTCTTTTTTCTTTTCGCTAAATATCTGGGCACATCCTTTACATTGATATTCCCAGATGATCACATTTGTGATCTCTTGCCCGGTTGGTGATAAAAATGGAATATTAAGCTCACATGCTAAATTTTGGATCGAGTAATCACTTGTTAGAATTACGCCGTCCACCTCCAAAGCTAAACCCAGAAGCTCAATATCCGGCTCAGATAACCTATTTATATCACCAGTTTTTTTAGCACCGGCTCGTACCTTTTGTAAAGAATCACTTGAGGGCGCCATGATCTGCAAACCGGCATCGATTAGGTATTGGAACTTTTCGTTCATTTCGCTTTTTTCCAGCTCTAATGAAATACTCGGAGAAGTATAAAATTCATGTTCGCCTGAACCATACTTCCCGCTTAAGATCGCCGAAGAATCTAGAACTAACTTCATCACATCACTGGTTTGTGGTGGATTTATAATTGCTTTTAGGTATTATCTATATATTTTTTTCCTATATATTATACTTTCGAAATAAGTATCCTCTAATCAAAAATATATTATCTCTGGGATAGTGGATAATAATCAATTAATGATCATTAGATAATTAGGTATTGATCGACTACTATAATATTATGACGATTATAATCGTTGGCAGGAGGGCAGGACCGCTTTGAGTGTATAATAAAATTATACGCTGGTACGAGGGGAGTACCGCTATGCAGGGTTATTGAAATTAATTGCTGCTGCGAGAGTGTGAGGGTGTGGGAGTGGGAGTGTGGGAGTGTGAGGGTTCGGTTGGACTCTTCCCCCTTCCCTCTAACCAGTGATTACCTACACAAATAAATCGTAACGATCTGACCAACGATTAATATCATATTAATATCGTAGTGGTCTCCCCCTCCTGCCAGTGTTTTAAATCAATAAAATATCGAAACGGTCCGATCAGGCATCCGGTAAAATCATCCAAACTCAACAAGTGGAATTCTTTCAACTTCTAGACGATCCGCACTCGGGTATTCTTCAATAATGAAACACCGTTTCCGAAGTGTTTTGGTTACTTTTTGTTTTATCTCCGATAATACCCATGATGCAATTTCAAGGCGCTTCTTATCATAGTCCAAATTCACCAAATTTGGAAATATTCCGAATTTTTCGATTAAAAACCTACGCACCTCATCCAGCTCTTTCAAATCTTTCGAAGCAGTTGGTTCAATAATGCCAAGCAAGAACGTGCCATCATCCGTTAGAACTTCAATGGGTCGAATCACCCGCTTGGCGCGCCGAATCAGACGATTTCGTAATTGCTGGCGATCCTTGAATTGGGCAGAGCAATAATGAATATTCAATTCGAACTCATCTTCAGCTGCTAACTCGGTTAGGATTTTATATGCCGCCTCTTCACTACCTAATACCGAATTTGAAATCGGATTTTTTTGCACATATCCTCGAGATTTACACTTATGCCAATTGCTTTCAGAAAACTCCAGCTCGTTCAAGTTAAGGAATTCGACATTACGAGAATCAATATATCGAGCAAATTTTATTATATCCTCTTCGTGCCCCGGTAGCACCGGTAACTCCGCACCAACCGAAAGCTCGCTTTGCACGGCTAGTTTTAATAGATGATCAAATTGCTCATCGACGCCGCCCCAGGTTCGATACGGCGGGTGGAGCCGAAGCTCGTCTAAACCTGCTAATGTTAGTTGAGAAATATATTTTGTGTTGAAATTTCCCGAGGTATATAGGTGAATATGGTGGTTATCTCCAAATGTACTTTTTAATAACCGAATAGCTTTTAGGGTTCGGTCAGGCACCAGCATGGGGTCGCCACCGGTAATGCCCGTACCTTTTGCCGAGATGGCATGTGCCTCTTGGATTATATCTTCGAATTTATTAACTCTTAGTTCATCTGCATAGGTTACATCTTTGCCACGTTTTGCAAACGATAACGGACAATAGTAGCATCGGCGCCGACATTTACCAGTGATTAACAGCACCAATTTTTCTCCGGGACCGCAATAAATGCAGCCAACCGGGAGCGTACCAATGTACGCAGAATTATCTTGTAGTTTGTGAATTTTTTTCATTTTAGACGCCTCTTTATTTACCTAAATAATATTTTCGTGACATAAGTATTACCCAAAAGCTAAACTACGAATCGGTATATTTTTATAGCTGTAAATCCATATAAATTTTGATGAATAGGGGGAAGAGCCTACTTACCGTCAACGAAAAGATGGTTCTCCATCTGAGACGCTATGACCGATATTATGACGATTTTATCGTCCCGCCAGAGGTATCGCAAAATGGTATCGCCGGTGCACTCGGGACAAGTCAAAACCATATCTCAAAAGCGGCAAAGAAATTGCTGGCGTTAAATGCAATTACCAGCCGCCTAGCTCGTGTGGACGGTGAACCACGACGGAAAAAGGTATATTTCCTAACGAGTAAAGGTTTTGAGATTGCCCACGATATACAAACGAAACTAACGCAAAAAGTGTTGCTCATCCGCGACCGAAATGGAATGCTGAAGAAAATATTATTTCGTGACTTGGATCATTATCTTAAAGGTCACGGTTCCGGCCTGGAATTGATTTTAAAGGCAGGTCGTGAAGGTATTTTGGATCTCAAGCGTGAAATAATCTAGATTCGCTCGGAAATTAAAGTAATAATCTCTTCAGAGTCCGCCATTTTATCTAATTCTGATTTATGAATGATTGGCGTACCTTCGAGGTTATCCTTACTGGCACTTTTATTCAAGAATATTACCGAGTAGCGCTCAGTGATCTTTGAGATATTGGTCATAGCCTTTGCCTTATCAATCATTTTTTCATTGGGCTCACTAACTCCCGTCAAAATCAGTACCTCATCATCCTTTGAAAGTGCTTCAAATGGACAGCGTGTGGTGGGAACTACATTGTATCCAAGTGTCTGAAGCCGGTTAAATATATCATATTCAATTCCCTCGTTCTTTTTGAACTCGATTTTGATCTCCTCCTCACCGGCGCCTAACATGAAAGGATCCATTGGCTGGACCAACGGGATATCCAAGAACTCTTCCAGGCGTATTGCAACATCGATCATGGTGCTCATACCGTCTTCATACATCTGGATAGCTTTTCGCGAGACGCCCGCAACATTCGCAAGTGTCCCAAGCGAGATACTTTTAGCCTGTCGTGCTGTTCGGAGTGCATCGCCGTCTATATTAACATAAAATCCACCGGGCGCAGAAAAAATAAGCGGCGGGATTCCGTCTATGAAAAAATCATGCAGTGTCTTAAAATTAAACATTGGTATTCCATATCTGAGATAGACTATTCCCGATTCGATCTTTTTTTTACTATTATGTTCACCGATAAGGATCGGTGCACCACCCAGCATAGTGGATAGAACCATGAGCTCGTTTGCATTAGTGTTGG
>CBFDAW010000063.1:0-9627 GCA_965602865.1 uncultured Thermoplasmata archaeon | reverse complement strand
GAGAGTACTTACCATTCGTGAGCCGTATACGGGAAATCTGTACGTACGGTTCTAATGGGAGGGCGTGCCCGGTAACGGGCATCCCTACCCACCTCTCTTTAAACGGTGGTACCGTTATTCTTTTTGATAAAAAACGAAAGGAAGTAGAAGAATTATTCTAATCCAAAATATCATAACGTAATTAACACTATGGTATTGGTTGCTGAGAGCGGCATTTGAATATAAATATAATAATGGCTTAAAAACCATCATTATCTGTATCTTCTATATTCGGGTCAGTTGTGCCAGCTTCATTACTATCTGCCAGATGGTCATTATCACTATCCCAATCAAATTGATCGGTGTTATGACCTGGTTCCTGGCTGTCCGGGATAAAGTCGCCATCTGAATCTTCTTCCTCACTCTCAGATTCGCTCTCTGACTCAGATTCGGACTCGCTCTCTGATTCGCTTTCTGACTCGGATTCGCTCTCAGATTCGCTCTCTGACTCTGACTCGGATTCAGACTCGCTCTCTGATTCACTCTCAGATTCGCTCTCTGAACCTTCTGCCTCGGCTTCTGCTTCCGACTCGGATTCGCCTTCGCCAGGGTCTTCATCTCCACCACCAGCACCTGAACCACCTAGTGCCGGTCCAACGAAGCTCCAACCTATTAATAAAACCAGTGCTATCAGTGCCGTAAACAAAATCATCGACGTCGTAGATTCCTTCGCCATATTAAATCCTTCTTTGAACTAGTTCAAGTTTTTACTCTTTATTTCCTTATAAATTACTAAATATATAAACTTTATAGGTTATTTTATCGATAATAGGTATAAATTCATTTCTTACTTATCACTTTCGGTGCCTTTAGTAGTAGTACTTAATGGTGGTAACTGCGGTTGCTGAGCTTTACCCTCTACTGCCGGTGACTCTTGCGGTTTACCAGTTGCCAGTTGCTCGGTGGTTGCCGGTAAAATTTCCTTAGATGGTGGCGTACTTTCGATGGAGGATACTCCTTTTCGATCCAATTCGTCTCCAAAATAACTATCTTTCTTTTCTTTCGATTCCACAGGATATGCTTCACCAGGCTTTAATCCCAAGTCGGTACCGTACATCTGTTCGCGTTCTGAAACCGGTTTACGACGTTTTAAAAATATAAGTAATATTAGGATTACAATAATAACAACAACTATTATTGCAACACCAGATATTACAGTTGTAATTCCAGTTCCAGCAGCTTCATCTTTTGCTTTTTTCACTTCAAATGTAATAGTATATAAAGTGGGTTCTCCGGCATCTTGGGAATCATCATCATAAACATATAGGGTCAGATTATGTAACCCCGCCGGAAATTTATAGTTAAAACTCAATGCTTCCAGAGCATTCACGTCCGCTCCTTGTTTTATTAGTTTACCCGATTCTCCAATACTACTGAAATTCGTGGGGTTTTCTAAATCCAAGTACCATTCTACCAACACAATAGGATCATTATCCAGATCACTAGCTTCTCCATTTACACTCGTTTTTTCATTATTGAAATATTCCATAGTAGCAGACGAAGAAGGTAAAGTAATTCTACAGTTTGGTTTCGAATTAATGACAACTACTGAGGCGGAACCTACTAACCCTTCTCCAAACGGGTCCATTGGCGTGACTTCAACCTTCCAAATATCGTGTTTTGCAGTATCTTCGGGATTAATATTTCTTTTTTCATCGTATTTTATCTGGTGATCTTCATTTTTATACCATTTATAGGAGAAATTAATAGTATCGCCATCTTCATCTATTACATCACTAATAACTTCACAACTCAACGAACTAGATGTTACAGGTATGGCAGGTGTAATTACCACAGTGGGTGTTCCGGGTAATCGATTTATTACAGAAAACTGCAAAGTTACCACCTCGGAGCGTGCACCTGAAGAACTAACTGCGTATAACTCAGCATAATATGTCTGACCATAATCCAATTTTGTACGAATTACCGCTTTATTGATTACGGAAGTACTATCATTAACCGACGTTTTAAATATTTTTATTCCTGCCTTATTCGACCCTTCCCAAACCGTCATTTGGTAATTCAAAGTCCCAGAATATTCCATGCGCCAGGTCAACTGTGGGTTTAGCATATGAGTCTCCCAGATATTTGGGTCCGGATTTAAATCACCAACCACTGAGAAATTTTGTGGCGAGTCAATATATTCTCTTAATACCCTTCCAGAACTGCAATTATACTCCGGTGGGTTAAAGCTATCATCGATTTTAGCAGCTACGAAATAAACACTACCCGGTGCTAATGAAGATATATTCCAATCAAACTCGCCTTCTGTACCGTCTTCATTCTCATAAATAAAATCTGTATCATTTATCTCACCATCTCCATTAATATCGATCTGGGTGCCATTTTCATAATCAGATTGATTTTGGAGATAATACAAATAGATCTTAGCATTATCCTCGGAATTTGCATCATAATCTTCCCATTTAATTTTATAAAAGTCCCAGGCTTTCTCTTTAAACCCGATTGGCTTGACAATTTTTATCCAGGGCGGATATTGCTTCTCCCACGTAATATTAAGTGTCCCAGGTGCATAACCTTCGGCTATATCTATACCGTCCGAAATCCTACCTAGAATCTTATATGATCCCGTAGGCGCATCCTCTTTTGTAAAGACCCAGGTATAACTATTTGTCCCATCATTTTCTTTGATATTATCTTCAATTAATTTCATAGTTGATTTATCATTCACTTTATGGAAATATAATGAGATATCAGCATTATCGTCAACATCTTTATCCTCCCAGGTGATCGTGTAATTTCCCGTTGTTGCCCTTTTTATTAACATATCATGAGTACCTTCTATGGGAGTTAATAAATTAATACTGGGTTTCATGTTATAGGTTAAGTACATGTCATGGACCTTGACCTTACCCTTTACATTTGATTTGACCTGGAGTTTTACATCTACATTACCATCCACCACTTTTTCCCCCGAAACCGTTTCCAGGTAATCGTTGATTTTAGCCCTAAACGGATTCTCACCAAGCACCGGACGGACAGTGATCCCATCTCCAGCATCCAAAGTACAGGTATATTTAATATCTAGGTCATCGAACCGAACACGCCCGGGTTGACCGATATATACCTTGGCCATGAATCTTACCATTTCATTACCGTAACTATCCAGCCATATATTGCTGTCCACATAATCCGAATCATCCAATAACTCATTGAGTTTCGATTTAAAATTATTCGTATCATCTACGATAATCGATGGATTTGCATCGGTTAACTTTGTGGCTCCATCGGCTTTAATCAATTCTTTGAAAATATCACCGTTACCGGCCCACAGCCCTACATCAATCGGCAGATCCGATGGCTGCATACGACGGTATACTACATCAGCATCAGTACCCTCGGGCCAGCCAGTGCCGCGGTTACGCGTGCACCAGAAAGTGTAGAAATCTTCTTTAAATACCACCGAGTTTGGATAGAAATCATCATTACCTGTCCCATCACCATCCCACGGCGTGATCTCTTGTAATACACTCCATTCCTTACCATCCCAATGCCGTGTTACTATATCACCATCCGCATTATCAGCATCCCGCGGGCCCTGGAGCCGGCGCCAGACCACATACAGCTTATTGTTAAATTCCGTAAGTTCCGGCTTATTATCAAAATTACCATTCTCAGGTGCGGTCATCTCCGGTTCTTTGGTCCAGTTAAGACCATCTGTCGTATAATAGAGTACAATATCATAATCCGAACCATTAGTTATTGCTGGGTTACGAGTACGCCACACGGCATACATACGATTCTCACTGGTGACGGGGTCACGGAAAGTGATCAACCGCGGGTCCTCATCGGGAAAAGAAAAATCTACCCGGTTTTCACCATCAGGTGTGTCATCTACGGGTGTTAACTCAATATGATCACTCCAAGTAACCCCATCCGAAGTATATCTATAAACAAGGTCAAAATCGTACTTGTTTTCAACATCGACTTTCTTTTTCCAAACACCGGTATCATTGTAATATCCACTATTTGTCTCCCAAATACAATATAATTTACCGTTAAATACATTCAATGAAGGCGCAAAATCGATACCCCTAAACTCATCATACGCCGTTAGGTCCATGGCACGCGACCAAGTCACACCATCGCTACTACTGGAGATTAAAATGTCACCACGTCGACCCCACTCCCACCAAAAATCAGTATCATTGACACCGGGTTCATCGTCATGGTCGTGCATGTGGAAGGTAGAATTCCCCGTGTTATTAGCACTCCAGACACAATATACTTTACCATTAAACACTGCCGTATTTGGTCTTCGATCATCCTTACCCCACGGGTCAGGACCGGGGTTTCTGGTGTAATTGAACTCAGCATTTGATGATTCTAATGCCGTCTCGTTTGCATTGGAATTTGGCGCAGTGATTTCAACATTAGAACCCCAACTACCATCATACCATTGGCATACGATATCACGATCCGTACCATGGGTAAGACCAACACCATAGACATTCTCTGCACTTGCCGAACCCCAGAAGACGCCCATTTCATTATTGAATTGAACTACAACCGGATGATAATCACCGCATAAATGAGAATCAAAAGGATCGTTGGATTCTGGGTACGGTACCGGTGTGTCCGGTGATGGAGTTAGTTCAATAGACTTTGGCAGCCAGGTATCTCCGTTATTCGTAGTGTTATAACAAAGATCCGCATCGGATTGGCCTGCCTCGGTAGTGTTATATGTTCTGTAAAAGACCCATAACTGGTTCTGGTACACGAACGGTATCGGGTCCTGGTTCCAGGAATATGGTCTGGAATCTGGCCAGTTCACCTCTGTCAACTTGGGTTCCCAATAATCATATTCGAAGCCCGTTAATTTAACTGATGCACTTGTAACATCAGCACCGCGCGGCAGGTAAAAAAATAAAGTATCATTGGTCTTATCGACGTCATAGCTGAGATTGACACGCATTTGGCCTTTTGAGAAATATTGTTGGTGGCCAAAAGCACCGTGGCCCTCTCCTCGATATGCCCAATCGATCGGTAATGTATCGCCAAAAAGTATCTGGATGTCTTCAGGATAGTCTCCACCATCTTCCATCGTGGATATCTTAATCGTAGCACCGGTCACATTTGCATCGACGGGCAGGGTTATTTCCTTGTAATTGGTTCCCGGGAAATCACCAATGATTTCAGTTGAGCCATCTTTAAATTGAGTTACTGTATTAATTGCATCTGCCGTTGGCAAAAAAACTACAATTAAATTCAAATAAGCGGTCATTACTAATACACACAAAATAACAATTGCGATAATACCTGAGGGTCTCTTCATGGGATCACCCATCATTTAAGTTTGGTCTGTTAATAAATAACATCTTAATATAGTTTTTGTATTGTAATTCATGTTATAATTTCAAATTATATATAAATAATGTACTCATGTGCAAACTTGTTACTACCAACTTTTAATTAACTTATCTCAAAGTAATTTTCCGAAATATAAACAATAGAAGCCAATAGATAGTTTTAAATATTAGCGCAATTACTGTACAAATGTTTATTTAAAATAATAAATCAATTCAAATAGAGAAAACCATATATATCGGTAAAAACTTTACGCAAGATTATATCCTCTGAGGTGGAGAGAATGAGTAAAGGATTCAAACTCCTGAGAATTGGAATCTTAATAATGGTTATTATAAGTTGTTTAACTGTATTTACAAATATGTTCACCCAAGACGCAGCCGCCGTCCAGGGTATGCCAACGGTTAGTATTGCGTTAACCGAGCCATCTAAAAACGCAGATGTTGGTCCCGGTGAACAGGGCGTGGTAACATTTACGGGTATAGTCTCAGTAACTTTAAACCAAGCAACTCGTGTAATCGTCTCATTGACCGCAGAGGATACTTGGGGATCTGCGGTAGTGTCGCCAAGTACATTATTATTTACAGCTCAAGGTGATAAAGGATTTATGGTTTCGGTTCGTGCTCGACCACGCGAGAGCTTTAATAATATAGGCAGGGTAACAGTAACAGGCAGATGGATAATGTATCCCGGTACTTTAGGTGGTGCGGCTCAACCCTCCGAAGGGGCAGTTGGACGAATTAATATCAATCAATTCTTTAAATATACACTTATGAGCCCAAAAGCATTCATAGAAACCGCCCCGGGAAGCCAATTAGTTTATACATTAACTATCCAAAATCGCGGTAATTTCATGGATACTTTTACTATCGATATAATTAACTATGAAAAACTCAGCAAGAAGCATTTTGAGGTTGTGCTTACTCAATCCAATATCGAGATTCTCGAAAACCCCGCAGAGGAAAACATTCGAATCCAAGTCAATACCCCTCTCGATTGGACTGTGTATAAGGTAGAATACTCGAGTGTGCGTGTTCAAGTGACCTCAGATAAGGGTGTTCAGGAGGGCATAGCACCACAAACATTCACATTTGTAGTTCGTGAGAAAGGGTTCTACATACCGGGGTTTGATAGTTCGATCTCGATTTTCTCTCTGGTGTTTATTCTAATCTTTATTTCCTACGGGTATAGGACGTATGGAAGACCAAGAAAATAATGTTTGGAATATTTTAAATAATTTTACGATTCACCTTGAGCATTAGTGGGTAGAATCGATATTGTGACATTTTTCCGAAGAATTAATATTCTAAATACATATCAATCTCCGAGCATCCAAAAAAGTATTAAATCTTGAATCATATCCAAATTCGATGTCGAAGCAATGGCAGAAAATGCGAAAGCATGATACGTATTATAAACAAGCCAAGGCTCATGGTTATCGATCCCGAGCAGCTTATAAACTTAAACAAATTAATAATAAATTTAATGTAATTCGCCGTGGAGATACCGTATTGGACCTGGGTGCCGCGCCGGGGGGTTGGTCACAAGTGGCTGTCGAGCTGACCGGTGATGAGGGGGATGTTATCGGGATTGATATTGAACCAATAAAAAACATTACTAATGCTATTTTCTTAATCGGAGATATCACCAACGACCAGATAGTAAATATTCTACAAGAGCAACTTAAGGATAATGAAATTGATGTTGTGTTATCGGATGCTGCACCAAACATCTCTGGCAATTATAGTCTTGATCAGGCAAGATCCGTGCACCTAGCTGAAAATGCTATGAATATTTCAAAACAACTGCTTAAAACAAATGGTAATTTCGTGGTAAAAGTATTCGAAGGTGAAGATTTTCAACGGTTCCTAGCACAAGTTAAAACCGGTTTCCGAACTTGTAGGATTTATTCACCAAACGCTTCACGTTCTAGAAGCTCGGAGGTATATGCTATTTGTAAGGGGTTTAGAAAGAAGTGATTATTTATTAAATAATTTGATTAGATATGTTGGATAGATCGACCACTATAATATTATGACGATTAAAATTAATGAAATTAACCGCTGGTCTGAGGAGTGCAGGACCGCTATGAAGTGTTATTAATTTAAATTCGGGAGCGGGTTCTAATTTATTTTTACTGAGATAGGAGCGGGGTCTGATTTATAATTACTGAGAGAGGAGGGATGTTAACAGCTATAATTTGGTATACGAACCTAAACCAATGAAATATAATCAGAGCCTGACAAGCGAAAATTAAACAGAGCCTAACGAAGTGGATCCTGAAGCCGAGTATAATGGAGTGATATATTAAATTAATTGAAGTTTTGCGTGTTACATATTTTATTTTGAGCTTTGAATTTTGGATTTTACCTGGCAATTACAAATTAATATAATCATCCTGTCAAAATCGCCAAAGAGTAGTTATTAAAATTACTCGCCGGTACAAGGGCTCGATCGGATCTTCCCGCACTCCTACCAACGATTTTAATTATTTTAAAATCGTATTGGTCTTCCCCTCCACCTGTAATTAATTGTTTCTATAATAACATTTATTAGTAGGGTACCATATGTAGTAAAATTGCCCTACGCAAAAAATATAGATTAATAAAGATTTCCCGATGGAAAATATTGAATATGTATTCGTCATAGGAGTTAAGTAATAATTAGTTCATTTCAATAGTCCTCAATTATGTCTATTAATTCCTTACTGGTTTTATAACAATATTTATATAGAAATATTAATATAATTAGATGATTCAACTCACTTGTGCCCAGGCAACAGTAATAATCCCGGCGAGGAAATCTTATGGATACAAGCTCTATTCCATTGCGAGCGTGAAATAATGTTAAAAAAGTTCTCCAACATTAAAAGATTAAACATTCACAATATTATTTCAATTAAACCAATTAATCTTTTTTTAATCTTAATGCTTATAATACCAATCCTCAATCTAGGAGTTTTGATCATTACCGATAACTCGTTGGCTGATATTGAAGTGTATCCGGATACTTTCACGGGCTCTGTTACATGGTCAGATAGTGTTTACATAATCAAAGGCGATCTCGTTATAGCTGCAAACGATACTTTGAATATCCCAAAGGGCACCACTATTAAATTTGAGGGAAAATTTACAATTTTTGTTGATGGGAAACTCTATATTAACGGAACTACCCATAAACCAGTTAGCTTTAAAGCAATGGATCCAAATCCCACTCCCGGTCTCTGGAATGGCATTAGAATTAACAGCACCGGGAAAGGCAATATCCAATTTGCGGTTATTTCTCATGCAATTAATGGGATATATCTTAATCAATCTGAGAACTTTTCAATCACCAGCACGATCGTAAAACAGTGTTCTATGGCGGGTGTGGTTTGTAATTCTACGAACAATATCACACTAGTAAACAATTCGTTTTCTGAGAATAAGCGTCAAGGTTTGAAATTGATTTCTTCAAATCATACCGCTATAAGATATAATACGATTAATGCAAACCAGGATGGTTTATTTTTAATAAATTCCACTAACAACACAATCACTAAAAATTCAATATCGAACCGGGTTCTCAATACTTATGATGATGATGCCGTGGGTGATAATGTCTGGAATTTAAATTATTATGGTGATTATGGCGGAGTGGATAATGACACTATTATTGGCGACTATATTGGAGATAATATGAACTACGGCATTAATGGTCCAGGGGTAAATAACGACATGAATCCCAAAACCAAGATATTTAATAATGAAAATATTAAAACCTATGCTAATCTCACATTAGCAGTTAAGGAGTCCACCGCAACTATGGAGATATATGTCCCCGCAATAACACCGGATGCAGGCAGCCAAACCTTGAACCAGACGGGGTATTATTACGAAAATATAAAGATCAATAGCCATGATGTAACTATAATTGGCCCCATGGGCGCCAATAATGAAGGTTATAAAAATACTACTATTGATGGTGACTCTGGTACCTGTTTCGAGGTGGATGGAAATTATAAACTACACATTGCAGGATTTACCATTACTAATTCTAAGATAGGTATTTATTTACATAATGGTGCCGAAAATAGTCTAATGCATTATATATCTTTAAATAATAATGAGAATGGTATAGTAATTGATGGTGCAAATAATATAACGCTTCGAAGATCACTTTTTGATAATAACAATGGAACCGGTAGCTTGATTATTAATAACTCTCAAAACATTAAAATCCACAATAATTATTTTAATAGTACAGTGTATAGTAAAAACG
>CBFDAW010000062.1:0-9714 GCA_965602865.1 uncultured Thermoplasmata archaeon | reverse complement strand
GTCTCTCATTCAGTTTCACATATTTGCCTTCCTTAAATTTCTGAGCAGTAGAATATAAAGCAATCAATGTAGTGAATTTGTCAGTTTTTATTATTGGAACTTTTGGTTTTAATACATGCTCATTATGTTCTTTAATTATCTTATTCCAGCCTTCTCCCAGTTCTTCAATATATCTAACCCTTCCTAAGGTTTTTACTAGTATAGGGTTCCAAGAATATTGTTTCTCTGTAATATTTTCTGGTGTTATATCTTTAGGTAAACCACCAGGATTATAGAATTCGATTCTGTCAGAGAACATTTTTATTAAATCTAGCCCGGCGGATATTTGATTATTAATTAGGATAATTTACAAAAAAAATAAAATACATAATCAATTATCGTGGTGCAATCGGAAAGTGAATTCTTGGACTTCAAACGCATTATACTTGTTCGCCCTAGAAGTCGTTGTGGCTGGGGCTATATGTGGGCACCACTGAGCATTAATCTCGAATACATCGCAGCTAATATCGAGAAAGACGTCGATGAGATAATGATCGTGAACCAGGAATTCGATGATACCGATATTACTAAGCACATCAAGAGATTCAATCCTGATTTTTTTGGAGTTACTATGAGCGCTACCGAGCACGAGTCTGGACTAAAGCTCTGTAAAACTGCTAAGAAGTTTGGGATCACAACCGCAGTGGGCGGCTATCATCCCACAGCTATACCCGATGAGATGCTGAAATTTCCCT
Organism: uncultured Thermoplasmata archaeon; assembly: GCA_965602865.1. Lineage (GTDB taxonomy): Archaea > Thermoplasmatota > Penumbrarchaeia > JAEHCK01 > JAEHCK01 > CBFDAW01. Next base: position 8,980 of record CBFDAW010000062.1, on the reverse strand, counting down.
TCGTGGATTTGGTATTTAGGGGTGAGTCCGAATTTACCATGAAAGAGTTCGTTAAACAAGGTTCACCGAAAAATATAGATGCTATTAGTTACCGCAAAGCTGGTAAAGTCATTCATAATGAACCTCGCAAGCCTATCGATGATCTGGATTTATTGCCATTTCCCGCCAGGCATTATAGGAAGGGTAATGAATGTGATCTTTGGTTAGATCGCGGCGGAAGCCATCGTGACCAGGTCCATTTTTCACGTGGTTGTGTGGGTAGATGTACCTTTTGTTGTGAGCCAACCATGTCGCATTCTAAACAACGCTATCGGTCGGCGGAAAACGTTTTTAAAGAGATACAGGAAGTATATAAATTTCATAATAAAGAGGAGTTGGTAATACTTTTCGGGGATCCGCATTTCATGGGTAAGTCAAAACTGGTGGAGCCACTTTGTGATATGTTGATCGAGGCTGATATGAATATTCTATTTACGATCATGGTTCGAGCAGATTCGATATCGAAGAATCCAGATATTGTAAAAAAAATGGTGAACGCCGGTATTGTTGGTTATTGTATGGGTATAGAGACCCCTGATATAAATGGGCTCAATGGGACTAAAAAAGGAATCAACAATAGGATCCAGGAGGACGCCGTCCGGTTACTAAGAAAAAACCATGCAGTGGCCGGGGGTACGTTTATAATTGGTCTTCCCGGGCAAACCGAAGAAGAGATATTAACATTTCCAGAGTATGCTCGTAATCTTGGAATGATCAATGCCGCCTTTGCTATCGCAACACCCCAGGCAGGAACAGAATTTTATTCAGAGCTGGATGAGAAGGGGCTAATTGATGTTCTCGATTGGACACAATATGATCAAATGCATTGTGTATTCAAACATGATAATATTTCAAAAGAACGACTTGAGCAACTGTTAACTCATTGCATTGGTCGATTTTATGCGCTTGATATATTCATCGATGATATGATCGAATCACAATTTAGAAACGCTGGCGGTCGTAAAATTACACTGAACGGTGCTCTACGCCATTTTTTGGACCGTGTAAATTTCATTTTAAATGCAGGCCCACAATATCGACCAAACGATGGTGAGAAGTATGGCAAGATCTTTTTGCAACCGCAGATAAACCCCTGGACGCGAAAGAGAACTGAGATGATCGGGATTCATAATATGATACACCTTGATCAGTTTCTCAAAGTATTTGGAAACCAGAAAATTCAAATCTCATTATATAGTAATGGAGAACCATTCATACATTATGTCTTAAAAACCACGAAAACAAAAGTAGAATATCTTGATATCTGTAAAAATCCACATGAGGATGCATCACTAATCCTTGAGCTGGAATTGTCCCAACTTGATCATAAGAGATCTAAAATACTATTGACCATGTTCTCTAAATTAATTAAACGAGGGCAATTGTTAACTTTTCTTAGAAGTGTGTTTGCCGGGGTAGTCGATCATCTGGCAGTGACAAAGTCCAAGAAACAAACCGATCCCATGGTGCTTCCGCCAGAATATCATAAAACCGGTCTGGTAATGGATGGTTGGGATAGAGAAGCCTATCAGAAGATCATAACAGAGTCTAATATGAAAAAGGTAAAAAAGGTTTGAGAATTGAAGATTAAGCCCGGGTAATTACTACCTATGCATTACCCACATCTTTCGAAATATTGACGAATTTGAAGAAAAACGGAAAAGTGCCGTTGTTTTTACGAGTAGAATAAATGAAAAAATCCTGGGCAAAAAGATCAATTCCAAAATGAGTTTTCTGTAGAGTGATAAATCCGAAGCACTAATTACGAAATTCTAAACAATTTCTAAATTTTCTTTCTCTTTAGGTTCGGTTAATTTTAACCAATAACGGCTTTCTTTCGATTCTTTCTTAGAAATTTTTATCCTCATTTTAAAGACGAATTCAACGGGTATCGTTGAAATTCCAATAGACTTTATAAAAAAGGTGATAGTTAAGATATTGGAAATGGTCCCGAAATGGAATTACCCAGTAAAACTTATGGGTAATGCATAGGTAATGACTGCAGAGGGTATTTTGAAAGTTAAATTTGAAATTTTATATATTATACCTCAGAAATTAAATCGCAATAATCAAGTACATGAGCCTAAACTAATGAAGTATGGGCAGAGACTGATAAGCGAATTTTAATTAGAGCCTAACGCAGTGGAATCCGAGCCCGAGGGACATACCCTTATAACTTGTGCAGCTTCGTGGCACACGAATTCTTTCCCTTAACTGAATTAATCACTAACTCCTTTCTCTTTTTATAGTGTGCTGGCGCATACGATATAACCCTTAAAAATACATTTGCCCATTTTCTTGAATCTATGGACTTATTTAATATAATCGAATAACCTTCGGGCTGATACCGTCAAAATGTTTATCAAAACTCATGATTTTATCGATTTTAAGTTCTTCCATAATTGCTAGTGTTGTACAATCCGTGAAGCTTATAACTTTATCTTCGAACATACTGAACTTTTCCCAACCATTCTCGAACATTTCATTGTCAACTTTTATGATCTCGATGATTCCGCTGGTCAGGATCGAATTACCATATTCGCACACTGATTGATTCTTCTTGGTTCTCACGATCAATAGAGTTATTGTTTCATCAAAGATATAATCCGATGTAAAAACCTGACCGTGTTTACCAAAGAGCGCATCTTCTAATAACGTCTTAGCCCGTTCATGGTCCACATCTTTTTTCAATTTAGCGGCGGCAAATATGTTCGTATCTATGAAAACGGTCATAATATTCCCTAACCATATAACTCCTCGTCTATGGTTTTAGAGCTGGTTTTGAATTTTGTATCGATCGGTTTTTGAAGTGACTGTAGTACGGGGTCTTTTTCGATATTTCTGATATCCAATCTCCGTTTTTTATGATGCAGCCACAGATATATTGCTTCTGTGATCGCTTCACCCAAATTCTTTTTAAGGCGTGCAGCTTCAGATTTAAACTCGGTGAACAGGTTATCGTCAACTTTCTTGAATGTCACGTTTGTCATCATATCACCGTTGTAATTATGATTATATGTAATTATGTAAATATATGTGCACCATTGTATTTAAGATTTAGCTTCATCAATATTAATCGATTAGCTCTCTAATGATCTCCTCAGCCCTATCTGCTCTCACCTTTTTTTCTTTAATCATAATTTCAGCCACTTTATCCACCAGCTTTGGCGGCGCACCAGCGGTGATCGCGATATTTCTGGCATGCAATCGCATGTGCCCATGCTGTATACCTGTGGTAGCTAATGCGCGTAAAGCACCCAGGTTCTGTGCCAGCCCCACCGCTGCCGCGATCTCGCCCAATTCATTCGCAGTCTTTACACCCAAAATCTTCAAATTCGTCTGCGCCACGGGGTGCACCTTAACCGCGCCACCGACCAACCCCACCGCCATGGGCACCTCAATGGACCCTTGTAGAATTCCTTCTTCATCCAGTTCCCAGTTAGTCAGTGGTTGATACCCGTTCAACGCGGCATAAGCATGCGCACCTGCTTCGATCGCACGAAAATCGTTACCGGTGGCTATTATCACCGCATCAATTCCATTCATTATACCTTTGTTGTGCGTTGCACATCTGAATGGATCCGCCTTTGCAAACTGGTGCGCCTCGATAATGCCCTGCATGATATCTTCACTCATAATTTCCCCGGGGATACTTACGGTAGCGCGTGCGAGACGGTATTTAGCCAAGTTCGATAAAATCCGCAGATAAACCCGGCCACCGGTTATCTCCTCAATCTTCGGTGCCAATGCTTCCGTCATAGTATTTACCGCATTAGCACCCATGGCATCACGACAATCCACTAGAATATGTGTGATCACCATTGGACCAATTTCAGTTTGGAGGATGCGTACCTTTAAATCCCGCGCACCGCCACCTAACTCTACTAATATGGGATCTTGCGCATTGGCTAAGGATAATAACTCATTTTTAGCACTTAAAATACTAACCATCGCTTCCGATGGGTTACGCATATTCGTTAATTGTATTTGCCCGATCATGATCGGGTCCGTACTGCTGGTAGTGAATCCGCCGCATTTTCGGGTTAATTTTGCCATATTCGAAACCGCGGCAATAACCGAGGGCTCTTCGATTACCATAGGGACAATATAATCCTTACCGTTTATTAGAAAATTAACAGCTACGCCTAATGGTATCTCCATCACACCAATTACGTTCTCAATCATCCCATTTGCCTTCTCGATCCCCAGGCTACCAGGTGTACTTAGTATTTTTATATCCTCGGCAGATAAATCTGCAAACTCTGACACAAATTTCAACCGCTCTTGCGGGCTCAATTTATAAAATCCCGAATATTCCGAAGTCTTCCTCATACTATCATGACCTCTTTGTTTGAATTCTTATTTCCATTGGTGTCAAAACAGTTTCACATTGGCAAAATACCATGCTTTCGCATAGGTGGCTCTATATCTTTCGACTCATAGTGCCTAAACCTAAATATTAACTCCTTGCGTAGGTTTGCAGGATCTACCATCCCATCCACGATTAGCTCGCTAGCTAATTTATATATATCAATGTCTTCGCGATAATCCTCGCGGAGTTTAACGACTAACGCCGGCCGCTCTTCCTCAGGTACTTGCATGATTTTATTATAAAAAACTGCATTCACTGCAGCTTCCGGACCCATCACTGCAATCATAGCAGTTGGCAGCACCAAGCATGAATCGGGTTCATAACCGGGACCCGCCATTGCGTATAACCCGGCACCATATGCTTTACGAACGATCACGGATACCTTTGGCACAGTTGCTTCCGAAACTGCATAGATCATTTTTGCTCCAGCGCGAATGATTCCACTACGCTCAACATCAGTACCAATCATGAACCCAGGAACATCCGCTAAAAATAATAACGGAATATTAAATGAATCACACATTTGAATAAATCGTGCACCTTTATTTGCAGATTCTGAAAATAATACACCACCTTTTATTAGTGGTTGATTGGCAATGACACCAATAGCCCGCCCATCCAATCTAGCGAGTCCGGTTATTATCTCCTGTGCGTAGAGATTTTTAATTTCGAAAAAAGAATCTTTATCAACTACGCGATCTATGAGTTCATACATATCAAATGGAAGGTTTTCATTATTTGGTAGAAGCTCGGTAATGCCTTCCGGCGGTTTCCCGGGCTCACGCGGTAATGCAGAGTCCGGTTTCTCATCGAAATTTTGAGGAAAATACGAGAGGTATTTTCTTGTTAGACTTATTGCTTCGGGTTCACTCTTGACAAGAATATCGCCAGTTCCGCTTATTGTACAATGCATTCGTGCCCCTCCCATCTCCTCCAGCGAGACTTTTTCACCGATCACCATCTCAGCCATCCGAGGAGAGCCTAGGTACATACTAGCATTACCCTCGACCATTATTACGATGTCACAAAACGCGGGAATATATGCTCCCCCCGCCGCCGAGGGACCAAATAAACAACATATTTGAGGAATAACGCCGGAAAGATTTGCTTCGTTGTAAAAGATCCGTCCCGCCCCTCGACGACCAGGAAACATATCTATTTGGTCCGTGATTCTAGCACCTGCGGAGTCAACCAAATAAATAAGAGGAGCTTTCAATTTTAAAGCAGTTTCTTGTATGCGTAGTATCTTTTCCACGGTTCTTTTCCCCCATGAACCCGCTTTTACGGTCGAGTCGTTTGCCATTACACATGCTATTCGATTATGAATCTTCCCAACAACTGTGATAACTCCGTCAGCCGGTAGTGTCTCATCCATACAATTTGCCAATAAACCATCTTCTAATTGGAATTCCGGGTCTAGTAATAGTTCCAAGCGCTCTCTGGCAAATAATTTATTCTGTTCTTTTAATTTCTTGTGATATTTCTCCGCGCCACCTTTTTTTATTCGCTCAACAGTTTTGGTAACATCCTTTTCTTTGGGCATTCACATCACATCCGATTAATTTCAAAGAATGATTAATTCTATTCACCTTTAAAGACAGGCTTACGTTTTTCTTTGAACGCTGCTAATGCTTCCAGCCGGTCCTTTGTGGGGATACATACTTCATATGATTCTGATTCAATTTCTAATCCTTCTGCCAAGTCAACTTCCATTCCATGATTGACTGCAATTTTTGCCTGCTGAACAGCGATGGGGGGATTATTAACGATTTTTTCAGCCATCTCAATTGCAGCATCCATTAACTTATCCTCTGCTGCAATTCGATTAATTAGTCCAATATCTAATGCCTCCTGAGCTGAAATTCTCTGCCCTAACAATAGCATCTCCTTTGCCTTGCCCCTACCGATTAACCTTGGCAACCGCTGTGTGCCGCCGCCACCGGGGATTATCCCAAGGGTTACCTCGGTTAGACCAAGTTTTGCATTTTCCGAAGCTATACGAATATCGCAAGCAAGTGCAAGTTCCAGCCCGCCACCTAAGGCTATTCCATTAATAGCACAAATTACAGGCATAGGTAGGTTCTCAATATCGGTGAATGTATTGCGAATAGTTCTAATATATTTTCGAACTTCACCCATGGACATACCTTCACGTTCTTTAAGGTCCGCTCCTGCACAAAATGCTTTATTACCTGTGCCAGTTAAAATTACGACACGTGTTTCGTTATCAAAATGCAGATCCTTAATAAATTTAGCACCTTCCGATAATGTAGTGCGGTCAAGAGCATTCATCCTGTCCGGGCGATTTATCGTCACGATTAGCATTTGATTGCGACGCTCAATTAATAGATTCTCCATAGTCATGATATATCCTCCTATGTTTATGGGTAGATTCAAATATTATTATAAAATAAACAATGAATATAAAATCTAAAGATAAGAATTTATCGGTTTATTCCAGAATTAGAAGTGGTTGACCTGGCTTAATTACATCACCCTTATGCACCATGATCTCCTTTACTAATCCATCCACTTCACTTTGGATAGGAATATGCATTTTCATAGATTCAAGGATCACAACTTGTTGTCCAGATGCGACTTTTTCATTTTTATGGACAAGAATATCAGCTATAACACCTGTCATATTCCCACAAATCTCAGGCACTAAATCAACCTCTTAATTTAATAATCATTATCAATTTATTTATTTTTATAATCCTTAATAAATTTTTCCCTATTGACGATCTGGGAAGTAGAGAAATATTCCATCCCGAATTATATATTGAAGTTGGTTTTTATATAAATAGTTTTTTGTAATTTTGTATTTGTTGTATTATTTATTTTTCAAGTATGTTCTTACGATTTTTTTATGGTTTTTTCGGGTAATCAGACCAATTATTAAAAACATAATACTAATCGGTAACAAAAATGAAGAAAACTCCGGAATTACAACGGTTGTATCCATTGCGGTATCCGATATCGTTGAATTATAATTCGATGTTGCGGTGATCTTTGTGATGTCAGTTACATACCCTGCGGTAACTGGTACATGGACCTCTACGATGATTTTAAATTGTTGATTGGGTGCTAATAAACCGGTATCCGGTAAGCTGTCAAAATCACTGTCAAATGACGAATTCACCCAATCCCAATTTCCATCTCCATTACTATCGAATGCAATCAACTGGTCACCAGAATCAAGAACGCCATTATAATTGGAGTCGTTATATATCGAAATATTCCAGCCCTGAGTGGAAGTAACAAATAGCTCAAATCGATCGCTGAATGGTGCGTTATTAGTAATTGAATGAGCATATGTTACATTAACACCCCGCGGTACCTGGGAATAGTGATTTGGTGTAACCGTAACATTTGCACCTGGGATAATAAATGTAGTGGTTGCATTGACATAAACTCCATTGGTTTCCATGGCGATCACATTCACGGTATAAGTGCCATTGACCGGTTTTCCAAGAAGGTGATAACTATAATTAAAGACTTGCCACAAGTATGGTGCTGTAGAGTCCGTGCGATAGATACCCATCGCCGCGGCAGAAACTAAGTCGCCGTAGGTACCTCCCGGGGAGGTAATATAAACATAAGCACTGGTATCCTGAACACCTAACGGGTCTGAAATATTTGCGCGAATCTCAACATATTCATTTGCGTAGAATTCTGTTTGGATTGTATTAGAAGTTAAGTTATAAGTATCAAGTGAATCGATAGAGATATACGTATTAGTTGGCATATCAATTCTGGAATTACTTAAAGTCGAGTCATAATAAAGGTCAACCCAGCCGTCTGCTCCACGCCAACCGCGACTACAACTATCCACATTCACCGTGCAAGTAATAGCGTTGCCGGCGGGGATTGTACTAATGGCAGGGGCTATCGGGAAAGTATACCATTGAGTAGCTACCAAATTAGTGATTTTATATGATCCTATAAAAGTGCTGCCATAGCTTAATACCACCTCCACATCCGGGTTACCTTCAGTGAACCAACCCGTACCCGGGTTTGGGTCAAGGTAGAGATAGACCGAGATATTGCCTGTAATATTGAAGTCTGCTGCAAAAACCGGTGTCTGAACCCAAGAATGAGAATTGTCATTACCGATACGGATAGACCCAGAAGACGGCCCCGTACCTATAAATGTGTCCATTTGATCATTTGCACCATTTTCATGCAAATATAGATTCTTAACCTTTTGGCTGAGGGTGTAAACACATTTAGCCATAGCGTTATCTGAAATGCTTGAGTTCATACCTGATGCTGCGGTTATTATCGTAATATCTGTTTTGGATTTAAGTGTGGGGGGCACGGTTTTTTGCAGTGTTACATTTGCATCTTCTAAAGAGCTAAGGTTAACATCAGGATTACCATCTTTATTAGAATCATAATTTGAGTATATCCAATCCCAGGCACCGTCGCCGTCCGAATCATATGCTACAAGTGTAGAATCAAAGAATATATCCGTCCTCCAACCCTGGGTCGAGGAACTTACTGTGATATCATATATATCGGTAGAATTTCCGATATTCTTGACCTTGAATGAGAAATTTTGTATAG
>CBFDAW010000061.1:0-9740 GCA_965602865.1 uncultured Thermoplasmata archaeon | reverse complement strand
TAGGGAAATCTGGTGAATATGTCCATCCCGTTAAATAGGCATCACCTATTAGATCTACTGTAATATCATAGCTCCAATCTATGCTACTTCCACCCAGATAGGTAGAATAAAGTAATGTTGACCCATCGGGTCCGAGTTCTAGCATGAAAACATCTAAGTTATTAGAGTATGTATTATTATACGCATCCTGTGTGGTGGGAAAATCCATAGATTGTGTATGTCCTGTTACGAATGTATTACCAATTGAGTCTATTGCAATAGCCGCTCCTGTATCAAAATCGTTCCCTCCCACAAATGTAGAATAAACAAGCGTTGAGCCTGTTGGGTTAAGTTTTAACACAAAAATATCTCCCGCACCATTATAAGTTCTATCATATGCTTTAGGTGTAGTGGGGAAATTCGTTGATTGCGTCCAGCCGGTTACTAATGTATTTACATTGGAATCCAATTCAATAGAAATGCCTATTTCTCGATCAAGTCCTCCAATAAAAGTAGAATAAATAAGTGCTGAGCCATTTTGATTTAGTTTAAAAACAAAACAGTCATCAAGACCACCATTATATAATCGATTATATGCTCCGGGGGTAGTAGGGAAATTTGTTGATTCTATTTTACCGGTTACGAATATATTACCTGTTGAATCTATAGCAATCCCCTCAGCCCAATCTCCATCATCACCTCCGACAAATGTAGAATAGTAAAGCCCTGAGCCGCTTTGGTTAAGCTTAAGCATGAAGGCATCTAAACTACCTCCATTATAGAATGTATCATATGCGCCCGGTGTGGTGGGGAAACTTGATGACGCTGTATAACCCGTTATGAATGCATTCCCGTTGGAATCTACTTCAATATCCCGACCTTCTTCCCTTTCACTATCTCCAATAAAGGTAGAATATATAAGATTAGATCCATTATGATTAAGCTTGAAAGCGAAAACATCACCCCAACCTTCGGGGGGATCATTATATGAGGTATCGTACGAACCTGGCGTGGTTGGGAAATCTGAAGACATTGTTATACCGGTTGAATAAGCATTGCCTTTAGAATCTATTGCTATACCCAAACTTTCTTCCTCTTTAGAACCTCCAATGAATGTTGAATATAAAAGAGCTGAACTATTTTTATCGAGTTTGAATATAAAAATGTCCCATATACCTGAAAATGTTTCATTATATACCCCGGGTGTTGTGGGAAAGTCAGATGATAATGTAGCTCCTGTGACGAATGCATTTCCCGCTGCATCAACCTTAATACTAAAACTACGATCATTACCCCCTCCACCTATAAATGTCGAATAATCCAATCTGACCCTCGGGTCGATCACGAGGATTTCAACTTTATTATAATCCTGCAATATCCTAAAACCATACTCTTGGTCATTCTTTATAACAAAATTACCATCAATATGATGTTTCGTACCATTATAATATTGGTAGATATATAGATCGCCATCTATGATATTTTCAAATGGTGTTTTAATTATTAAGTTTCCAAAATTATCGAGTTCCAGATCTTTTGCACCTTCATATCTTACCATTATCTGGTTGATATTCGCCCCGGGATGAAGTAGAAAATCATATTTCAATCCTTTATTATTCGTATAATATCGCAGATCTATTCCATCATACAGATTTTCGAAAAATATCTCTCGATAGTTTGGTACTTCCGTGCGCCATTTAGAGGAATCATTACCGTAAAAGAAATTGCTATTCCAGCTTAATCTATCTCTCCCTACCGGTCTTACCTGGTTCACCCCCACGAACTCCTGTTTCAAAACCACACTCTTATATTTCACCGGCTCCGGTGGTTCGAACCTACTCAGCGGGTCAAACAACTCATCCGATTCTTGACTCTCGACACTTGACTCTCGACTATCGATCGATATCTCTTCTCTGAGCTCGAACCACACGCCATCATCGGTAAACCAAATCCCGCTGCCCTGGGCATAGAATTTTATATCATCATTTTCGAGTTGTCCGCGGTTCTCGGTGAAGACTTGTGGAGCATTGGCTAATAATTGATTTGTATCTGCTGGGAAAATTTTATTATCCGGAATTTCAGGAAATTGAACATCTCCGGATGTCGTAGAACCAAAGTTGGGGTAAACTGCAATGAATCCAGGTAAAATAATTAGTATAATGACCACGGCAATATGCTTTTCCTGCATATAACGACCCCATTAGGCAAATAAGAATAATTTTCAATGTATATAATAATTTGGTAAAACGTATTTGTTGTGAAGCCAGTGCTTGAGCAGCCGATGGTGAACTTGCTAATACTAGTCTTGTAGAAGTTTAATAGCCTATCGAAGGTTGCATAATTCCCAATATTAAATCGCTGTATTTTAGCGATAGGCTAGAATAATTTTGCTTTCTACTATAAATCTCAAGCTCGATGAATAATAATTCACTATTTCTATTTAATTTTCTTTAAAATCTCTGATATCTTATTCATACACGCATTCAATGCCATTTCTACATCACCAGAGCCATTCAACCCCGCCGCCCCGTCATGGCCTCCGCCTTCACATAATAATTCCGAGGCTAAACTTTTTAAGAATTCACCCAAATGTAACCCCTTCTCTACCAGCTCACCAACCGCACGAGCACTTATTCGAATCTGTTCTTCTCGCTGGGCGCCAACAAACGCCACATCAGCGCCTAACAGGAGCAGATGTTTACACATTGACGCTTCATAGGAACTTAGAATTGAGCTGGCAACCAAATAACCATTGACTTGCTGAAACCGTAATCGCTGGGCACCTTTTAATTGTGCAATCCGCTGCGATTTGGTTAAACTCTCCGTATTCTCCACCATTTCAAGAATCTTAGAGATTCTCAGACCCCCTAGTTTTAAAAGGCGTGCATAATTCATGAAAGTTTCATGAGTTGCGTACTTAAAATGGCCTGTATCGGCTAAGATGGCAACCGATAGCGCTAATGCGATTTCCGAAGTGATAGAAATATTAATGAACTCCAAGAGCTCAAATATGATCTCGGCACAAGATGTTTTAGAATCATCACAATAATATAAATCCGTCTTCCAGCTTTCTGACCGGACATGATGGTCTATTACGATCAGTTCATTATAAAGATCAGGCGAGATACCGACTTGGCTGGGCGTGGAGGAATCTAAAATTACAATAGTCTTAAATTGATCCAAAGAAGGTTTTTGTAATACTGTTATGTTTTCGAAATGTTTTAAAAATCTTTTACTTATTTGGCTTATATTTTGTAAGGCACCGATGCTATAAGAAGGATACGCAAATTTTAAAGCTAAAGCACTTCCCACAGCATCTAAATCGGCATTATGATGCAAAAGAATTATACCTGGCTTAATTTGAAGCCGATTAACAATCTTTGACATTAATTCTTTGTTCATCATTATAGATTCACTTATCTAAAAAAAAATTATTGTTCAAATTGTTGGACAGCTTTTGAAATATCTTTTTGTAGGTCAGAATAACGCTCTTTTAATTGTTTTTCCTGACGTTCTAAGGTCTTCATACGTACATCAAAGGTCTCTTTTTGTTCAGCTAACGAGTTTTTCAACGCTTTATGATCATCCACTTTTACAAATATTCCTCCAACCTTTTTATAGACTACAGCGTTCTTAGATTTTGTATTGAGTTCTTCCAAAGAATTAGTAATTTCACGTAATTGAGATTCTATCTGGATTCGTTGGGTGGTCAGTAATTGCAATTGTTGTCGGACCTGCTCAAACTGTGTTAATTGATTTTGAATCTTAGGCGGTATTTTCATCAACAATCCTCCGAAATCATATTATTATAAGGTGAATTTAATTTAAATTTTACAATCATAACAACGTGTTTCTTTAACAATTCAAATATTCTCTAATCTCCACGTCTTAAAAGACGGTGGTATTATGTATTATATTATATAATAGTTTCCTGGGTTTTTCATCCGAGGAAGAAAATTCTCAAGTTACCGGATCGAAAGTATTTGCAGTTGATATTATACAGTTCAACCAGCGTAAATATGAGTTTAATTCTGCACGTAATGCACTTGTATCCTCTGCATTGATCGTTAATGTAATACCCGAATCAGTTTCTAGGAGATTCACCTGGGTTCTTGGCATAGTTCTTCCCAGCTCGGGCGATAATGATTGGGACACAATCTTTCGCAACGGCGGGATCAGCTCTATTGTTATATTTGCTTGCTTCATTCTATCATAATTCAATATGCTTTTTGAAAATAATATTATTACACCCGTAATATTCGTAGCGATAATCCGGTGATTAGTATATTATCTTGCCTTTATTATTTTCCTGACGTTTGGTCGCTCTTTATAAAAGATCTTCGAACCGCACTTTTCACATTGGATATCAACCGCATTAATATCTGTTCGCATTGGTTCCTTACATTTTGCACATTTATACATTTCTATCGCCTTAAAATAGTATGTAATCTATTTTTCCTTATTAACTTTGTCTTCGGTTTTTTTATCCAACTTCTGAGTACCGGTTGGTATATTTTGTATCGAAGTCAACCTACTCTCACCCACCGCGGTAGTTGGTATGTAAGCACCACCGGTAAATGTATACCCACAATGTTTGCAAGTCCAGATGCCCGTACTTACGCGTTTTACAGCCGGATAATGACAATCGGGGCATATATGTTTTTTTCTCTGGCGAGCCTCAAGGCTACTAATCCGTCTCCGAATTTTGACGCCGTATCGGGGGCCATACTTACCAGATGAGCCTACCTTTTTAGTCCTTCTAGTCATAATATTTCTCCGAGCCCGGTAAAGGTTGAGGTCGAATAATTTCAGTTAATATTATCCTTACTAGCTTGGATAGCGAAGCATAAATACTGTTATCCTATTTGAATATTACCGTTAACCAATCATTGGAAAAACATCGATATCTACGATAAATCTCTCAACCTGAATTTTTTCAACTTTCGATTAATTTAACATCAGCATTTCCCTTGGTTTTCGAATTAATTTTATCGTAGAAATCAGCCTGTAGCCCCGCCGGGAGTTCTAATAGCCCAATCCAGGACCCGTCCTTTTGCCATTCATCTTTGGTGATTTTGCCGAAATTCTTAATATCGCCATAACATTTTCCATAATCCTCACCAGTTAATCGTATCGCAAGAACTACATTTTCAAATCGTATCGGTATAATGGGTTGAAGTTTTTTCAGGATTTCCTTAACCTGCGCATCAACTGGTTTAAACGGATCGATAGAAACCTTAGCTTCGGATAATGCGAGTTCTATTCGTTGTGGTGGATGTGGGGTTTTTGTTTTTGGATTGATTGCATTTCGTACAATGGTCGCCACGATCTTTTTACGCTTGTTTTCCATCATTTCCTTGCGCTGGTCAGTGGTTAATTGTATTTCTCCTTTGTTAATGATCTCCATAGATATATTTTGAATCTCGGTGCTCCGAAATATTTTTTGAATACTTTCTGTGGATGCACGTATACCCTTATGCGAATCTTTGAAAACAGTATCGATAGCCAGGTAATCCAGGATATTAAAGTTATCCTCCAGATCGTCTTTATTTCGAATTTTCCAAACAATCTTTGGGTCAACAAGCACTTCAAAGCGTTCTCCTGAAGAATCTAATCTTGCAATAACCGCCTCATCCAAGGATACCATATGTCCACCACCAATTCGATTATCCTGAACATTTCTTTCATCCAAACTTATATGGGTTATTCATAATAGAAGAAAAAATCAGGTCAAATAAAACCAGAGTAGAATTACTTTTTTTTCAAAGCAGCGTTAACATATTTCATTACTTTATCTTGCTCCATTTTTTCAAATGATTGGTCTCGAATAACAGTAGCGATTTCTATAGCCGGTGCGTTCAATCCGCCCTCGGTAGCGGCATTTAATGCGCGTAGACCAAGATTTATGCTTTTATCCAAGGAAAAATTATCTTTATATTCTTCTTCGAACATTTCCATGACGGTGTTCCTACCAGCGCCTATGCTACCCGCTTTATATTCCATGAGTGCGCCGCTTGGGTCGGTCTCAAACAGATGTTCACCATTTTCATCCACGCCTGCAACCAGCATGGCGGTTCCGAAGGGCCGAACGCCACCATATTGTGTATAATTCTGTTTAAAATCGCAGATCTTTTTCACCAATATCTCGACAGAGGTAGATTGACCATATGTTATTTTATTGATTTGCGCTTCCACTCGTGCACGATCCACAAGTACGCGTGCATCGGCAACAAGCCCAGAGGTCGCGCAACCAATTTGATCATCTATTTTAAATATCTTCTCAATTGACATGGGTTCAATTAATTTACTGGTAATCCGTTTATCGATAATAAGTACTACACCATTTTTAACTTTTAAACCAACTGTTGTAGTTCCACGTTTAACTGCTTCGCGAGCATACTCTACCTGAAATAGTCTACCGTCAGGTGAAAAAACTGTGATGGCACGGTCGTAAGCCATATTCCCTGGTTGCATAAAAATCACGCTCATTTTGTTTTGGAGTTCTTAAAAGGGTATAGGTTCAACTTGTCTAAATACTTTTTCCTAGCACTACGGATGGTACCCGCGGTACCCAGTGTTTGGATTTTCAATGGTTTTTTTTCAATTCCCGCCCATTTGATGGATTGTAGCAAGACAATTGTTTTGTCCCTATCTAAATGATGACATCTAATCAACCCGAAATTTTCTTTCAGATAGATAATCCAGGGCAGTTGAAGAAATTGTTTTGAATTGTGATTTGTTAATATATTCAAAGCATAAATTATATCACGTTTTGAAATATTTGAATTGGTATCTATTTTAAAAATAATGTACCTTTTCCTGCCTACCTTTGATTTTACAACCATATACAAATTTACCTATTATTACTAAGGTATTTATTCATTTCTATGAAATAATTAAAAAACCAAATATTAAAATAAAAGAGCAAGTAATATATATTATTATTATTATTGAGTATTCACATTACCAAGAAATCCCAATTTCTTACTTATTACAATCGTTAATAAAGTTTATTATTAATTAAAACAATTAATAGCTGAAATAAAATAAATGGTCAAGGGGAGAAAAAAATGAGGTTATTATTAAAAACCCAAATAATAGCAATAATCATCTCAATTTTATCTATCTTACTTTCAAACCTAACTGCTGCAGAAGCACTTACACAATCACCCCAGGGTGCACAAAATACTTATTCCATCACCGAAGAACCCACGTCGAATTTACCCACGTTCGTACCCGTGGCATTGAATATGGAGGAGAACAATAAGTTATGCCCAGAATTCCCCGAAGTCGGTGCAACGGATTCGATGGTGGTATGCCCAAACGGTTTTACTCCTGCTTGGTGGAGCATTCGAAAACACCGTGGTGGGACGGAATGGCGTGATGTGGGTACCTGGGAAACCATAAAAGTAACCAAAGCACTCCAAGCAACAGGAATCATCAAATTTCGAATCTGGGTAACATTTTTAGGTGCGAGTTCACCCGGGACGTGCAACTTTGAGTTCAGTTGGCTGCGAAATGACGAAGTAATTGCACAATCACCAGTGATTAATGCTAATTTACAAAAAGATATGGACCCAAGAATGCTTGATGTTCAAGCACCGCTTATAAACCAAAGCCCTTTTGAGCAAGGTGATATTTTCAAATTATTTATCCGCTGTGCAATTAGTTTAGATGGTGGTAGAATTTTATTTGGTTCCCCTGAGCATAATACGCATGTGGAGATGACCTGTGACCCAATAGAAATCGTCAAGGTCACGGGCTGTCAAAATGGTATCAAAGGATTATATACTGATGTATTCAAGGTCAAATACACGAAATTGACATTCATTGGTCGAGTAAACGGTAAAGAAATCCTGGAACCACCGCCTAATTTTGGTATAGAAACAATTGAAAATGCCAATTACAATTATGTGAGTTGGAATATCAAATTAGAACCGGGGACACATGATATAGAAATTGGGATATCGTATGTTGGTAATGATAATACAACTCTCGTATCATCCATTCAACCATTAACTGTAAAAGCAATTGAGGTGCCGACATTTTTAGGCATTCCACTTGAAATTTGGAATTATATAGTTGCTATAATTGTTCTGGTAATCATATTGATGATAATAATAACTGTCTATAATAAACACCAAGAGAAGAAATGGCTGGGAGAGATGGATAATTCTTAACTGGGATCTCAGATGCACTCTATCCTACGGTGTATTCTTTTCCCAGTTCCGGGCAAATAACCTCTATCTCCAGATCACGCAAGAACCGTTTATAAAGCAGAGGTTTTTCGGTATGCACCAAAAATACTTTTTTGGGATTAATCTCGGATATTGCCCATTTTAATTGATAAGGAAGCGCATGACCGGACACATGCACTTGATATTGCGGTATTCCGAATCGCTCAAGCCAGTTTAATAATTTTTCGAAATCGATTTCCATTTCCTCATTAAATGGCTCACTTTGGGATAATATATAAGTACTACCGGGGATCGGTTTTATTGTAATTAACTCGTTCATGTCGTAAAAAGTAGTTGTCAATATCAAATCCTTTTGCATGTTTTGGACATCATAAGCATTGATAATGTTGTCATTATTATTTCTGATTACATCTTCCCAAACATACTTAGAACTTTTCCGGCGGGCGAATATAAGCACATTTGGGTCGTTTAGAGAGAATATCGATAACTTAGGATCATCCTTTAGATGATATAATAAATGAGCCTGCTTCATAGATATAGCCAGCTTTCGATTGGTTTCACAGGCTGCCTCGTAAAATGAGCGTAATCTATCAATATCATTGATCGAGAATCCAGCCATGGACAAACCTGTTGTGTTTTTTATTACCTCAATAATTTTTTCTTTGACCTCGGCTTCGCTGGACATTTTTGCATTCACCACATTCGTTCCTTCGATTATTAATGCTGACGGCGTAGAATCTTTTGCCGCCGAGATGAATTCCAAGGACATTTGCGCTTTAGACCCATGTAACCTGAAATCGCCGGTATAAACCACATTACCTTCCGAGGTTTCTATAATATACCCGTATGCACCGGGTACTGAGTGGTCAACATGGATCGGCTGAAAAGTTAAGGGGCTCTCAGAAGGCGGCCGGTTCGTTCTGAAGGTTATAAACCTCTTGAAGATCTCTGTACCTCTTGATTTGGTGCAGTTGGCAATATTGTATCCGGTTGCACCAATGCCGCTCAATTCTTTGGCAATAATAATAGTTTTTGTCCCTTCGCCGCAAATAATTGGTATCTCATCTTTTACATATTTTATATACCCATAATGGTCCAGGTGCGGATGGGTTACTAAGATCGCATCAATACTCGATTCTGCTCCATCATATTTATATAATCCTTTCAAAGCCGGTAAGATACCCAATCCCAGTAAATGATGTTCATTTCGCGGCTGGAGAAACGGCGGCTCATAATATCTTTTTTCCAATTCAAAGTTCATCCCAAAATCCAAAAATACACGAGTCTTACTATCGATTAACAATATTTTATTCCCGCCAATTTCATTCACACCACCATAGAAAGTCAAAGTTGTCAATTTAACACCTCCATATCGGTCGAAGTACCTTTTTTAATTATTATGTTTTAATTACTTAAAACCCCTTATATCTTAATTTAAATTTCATTAGAGATCAATAAATGTATTAAGATAAGTTTTCAAAATACTCTATGAGCTCTTCGAATTTCACAGTATTTTGATCACCAGTGCTCATAGCTCGGATTAGTGCGCTGCTGTGCGTTAGT
>CBFDAW010000060.1:0-9762 GCA_965602865.1 uncultured Thermoplasmata archaeon | reverse complement strand
ATTCTGGATGAAGATGGTAAATTACTTACAAAGATTGCAGAAAACAATTATTATTTCATAAGAAATAATAAGACATGTATAATTTCACCGCCAAACCAATTAAATTATAATACCACGTACCAAATATTGATAACTCCGGAGCTGAAGACTCATGATGGATTGCCAGCAGTACACCGCAGTTGGTTGTCATCATTCACAACAGAGATCGGTTATGGCGAGTTGGCGGGGGTCTGTACTTATTACTGGAACAGAATGCCAATAGAAAATGTAAATGTTGGTTTAAATAAATATCCGAAATTTAATACAAAAACCGATGATAATGGATTCTTCATTATGGAGAATTTACCGATTGGAGAGTTTCAAATCGATTTTTCAATGGAAGGCCAATTCGTAAAAACCGAGTATGTCACTATTGTCCCCGGAAGGACATTATGGGTGAATGTTACATTCGATGACGAGCTGCCGATACCTAAACTGTGGGGGAATAATCAAATCGGTAAGAAAATACTTATTTTCGACAATATCACCTCCAGAATAAAAGTTGATACCGATTTTACCCTTACCTGCAATATACCTTTAGCTCCAAAAACGGTAAATTCTGATACCGTACTAATTATTGACAAATCCTCTGGAGAACCGGTTAATTACCGGGAAATTAATGGCTCGGAAAATAAATTGAGCTTCCTAATCGATCCCGAGGAGGATCTGAAGTACGATACTATCTATCAAGTAATTTATAAAAAGGAACTTGAAACCTATGATGGTCGAAAGATATTTTCTAATGTTTGGAATTACGGTAATTTCACTACAGAGCCTCAAATCTGGCAAATGCTTAGCAAACCAATAATCAAGCCGTATGATAAAGAGGTAAATGTACCGATTAATAGTCTGGTTAGTATCAATTTTTCTTTAATGATGAATAAATCCAGTGTAGAGCGCTCTATTAATGCATCATTTAATGTCACAGGGTTTACATGGCATAATAATAATATGACCGTCCATTTGGAACACGAAAAGTTCAATTATTTTACGAAATATACAATTACACTAGCCCCGGATTTGGTCTCGGCGAATGGTATCTCCAGGTGGTTAGAATGGGTCAATACATCATTTACCACGGTATCCGGGCTGCTTAAATATATAGTTGGTCCGGTACAAGATGATAACGGTAAACCAGTGTTGGGCGTATCGGTGGTAATCTATGATTCATTTGGGATTAAAGTAGAATCCAGCCGGACAAACTCAACAGGATTTGCATTATTCTATTTCGAAACCCTTCTACCGCCTGGGAACTATAGCCTCACATTCATGAAACACGGGTATAAGATAATCACAGTGGACTTTATTGTAAACGAGACTGGTGAGTTAATAATCCCCGAATCGCTACCTCAAATGAATAAAATAGAAACTGAAGATGGATTTTCAATGTTATTAATCGTAGGCATTATATTAATAATAATGCTGGTAATAATTATGATAATCAGCATTTTTTTTCTAAAGTTTAAAAGCAAACACCCTGACGAAAGACCCGAAGATGAGCCGATAAAAATAGAGGACGAACCAACTAAAGAAAAGGAAAAAGAAATGGAAAAGGAAAAACAACCAACAGCAGAACAATTACTGAACAAAGTAAAAACAGAATCTGGTAGTACAGAGGAAAAAGGCTCAAAAGTCAATAAAAAAAATGCTTCGTAAAGATAGTGATTAATTACGCATTTTTTTATTAATACGGTAATTCGGCCTGAGACTCCGGAGTTTGGTCCGGGGAGCTAAATATATAATATCATTTAAATTCCCATTACTTATATATAAATAAACCCACCGAAGCTACTTGGCAAAATCATACAATATAAACAATATACGCCAATAATTTTAATATTAATCATAACGATATATACATTATCTTAAAAAAGAAAGAAATGTTAAAAAGCGTGCTCGCACGCTTTTCGAAATAAATAATATCATTAACTCAAAACTATGGGTTGAATTATGAATAAATATTATATTCTTGCCATCCTTTGTTTTATAACTGGTGCCGTACTAATTGGTCTTGGAATAGCTCGTGGGGAGGGGACGATATATTGGGCGGTCATATTCCCCATTTTTACGGGTACTGGTATACCATTTATCATCGGATCGTTATTGATAGTTCTAGGTTTCATCATAATGATCATTGGCTTCGTTAGTGGCACATTCGAACTGGTATCGGGTGAGGATTTTGATTGGGACAAATTCGACAATGAGCCTTATGAGCACTCGGCAATTCGACCGGCGAACCGGAATACAAAGCAAACGAACGCTCCCGGTCCAAGACAACATGAAAGCGAGCCGCCACCATATAGAAACCTTCGGGCACGACCGCACATCAGAAAATCGGTTTCTACCGGTGGGATAATATTTATTGGCCCTATCCCCATTCTCTGGGGTTCTGATAGAAAGATCGCACATATTATGGCAATTATAGCGGTTGTTCTCGTTGTAATATTTTTATTTTTCACTCTTGCATGGCTATTATGATATTCCTACAACCGTGTAACAAATTGTATCTAAAACCGAATTATTTCCATTACCCCTTGAAACTTACATCTGCTTCATTGAATGTGATTTGGATATTATCCAATAATTTAGTATTCACATTCTCACGCTCGGTTACCTTATCAATATACACCCTAAGACGGTATTTAATGCTTGTTGGCTCGAACTTTATGGTATAGACTTTAGGCGGTCGGTCGTCCAGGTTTACACCAGACGTCTTTTCTGCAGCCGAGGTTAATAAAGAATGCACTGTTTTTGAGGTTACTTTATAGTTCACTTTCACGTCTATTGAAAGTGGTATGCGCGTCGAGCGGGAATAGTTGATAATTTGACTGTCCATTAATTTTGAGTTCGGGAACTTAATTATTTCGCCGTCTTCCGAAATGATAGTGGTTGAGAACAACTGCTTTGATTGTACATTACCTACCATACCATTTCCGATCTTTACTGCATCACCTGCTTCGAAGGGTGAGGTGAACATGAGCACTAGCCCGGAAAAGAAGTTACCCAGTGTTCCACTTGCACTCATCGCAAGTACTAGACCAACTACGATTATTATAGTGGTCAGAAGCGGCTCGGTCAAGTTACCTAAACCTGTGAAACTGAATACGGAAAAAACGATAAGTAAGATTGCGATTATTAATAAAATATAATTTATCATGCTTTGCGTCATATCAAGGGTGCTTGGGTTATAGCGTGTAGGCTCGGCTTTTAGGTCACTTATGAAAGCGCTAATAAATCTGGAAATTGCATAGATAATTACCAGACCGATAATTATTAGAATGATAGACGCCAGATAATTCTCGAAAAAATATTCGAGATTATTTCTAATGGGGTCACTTAAACCCACGGCGGCAAAGCCGAGGATTAATACAATGGTCAGACCGAGGATGTATACTAAATATATAAGAGTTAATTCGATGAACCGAGTGGTTTCGGGTTTTAAGACACCGCCGGGGCGTTTCTTAAGCGTAATTCTAAGAAATCTAAAGAACCTGTGTATGACCTGGCTAAGGATGAAAATGATGATCAAGGTTATGATTATGGAAACAAGGAGCGGAAAATAATTACTGAAGAAATCCCAAAAAAATTCTTTAAACGTTGAATACGCAAAAGCGGTTACCAATATAATTATTACGAGCATACTTATCGAAAAGATCAAATTCACCAGTATCTGGATTACTTCAACAATATTTTTATCGAGAAATTTACTTTTTGATTTAACGACGATCTTCGAAATCGCCTTGAACCATTCACTTAGATAAGATAAACCAAGTCCAAGACAAACTAAAATCAGAATTAGGATTGTAATATACAGTCCATGTTGAAAAATAAAATCTAGGATTACATTCAAATCCATTTTTTCATATCCTAAACTACTTAATAAAGTGTTAATAAGGGGTCAGCAAATATGTTTTTGATATCTCTTCCTATGATTTATTATAGTTAAACATATTATTTAGATGCGGAAACCGTAATAGGAATTTAATGATATAAATATATTATCTAAATTTTCGATTATTTATTGAAAGAATTTTAAAGATTATCTGGTAAATTTCTTTAATTATTGAACCTAATAAAAATTGAGTAAATTAAATATAGATATTTTAATATATTACTACAATATCTATCTATCGAACATTAATCTACAATTAAGGAACAATGTGCACAGCATAAATTACCGACAAAAAAGTTAACCCAACCATTCTTGTGTGAAATGAATATTGTAGATCTAAATAGAGGAGAGGATGTTATAGCCAGGAAGTTCCGAGTATTTAAGCCAATGTTAATTCAATATATAATTTTCTGGAAAACAGATCCAGGCATTATATTAAGTGATTCGTTATTTAATTTAAGGGCAATTGATAAGAATGTTTACCTAAAGGATTTTGAGATACAAGATGAACGTAATTATATCCTCATTTATTTGCAAATGAATATAAAACCACATGAAACTTATGCTTCAAATAACGGCTGGGTTGAGGTTACTACTTCGGATCTTAAACGAGTAATATCTTCTACCAATAAACTTAATGAAAAATGGATAATTGGTAAAAGAGCCAAAACCAAAGGATTAAAATTAATCGGAAATTACCAACTACTAATCGCGGGTTCAGAAGAGGAATATTGGACCAAGTCACAAATTGATATTCATAAATTTAAGATCGATGCAAATGGAATTGACCGATCATTCGCAGTAGGTGATGTAGAGTCGGAAAGTAATATTTCTGCTTTTAACAAGTTGTTATTTGGAAGTAAACGAATTATCGGAGATAGGCTGGAGAATCTGAAATTGCAAACCACGATTTATGGTTTAGGCAACAATATTTCTGATGACTTTCACCGTCTACCCAAGTCGTTCTTATTAAATATTTAGATCGATTCCCGAATTAATAATAAATAATGTCTCGAACTACAAGATAAACAATACAAGTTAACAATCAATACAATTATTTCCAATTTCGGACGATTGCTTGTTTATAATGCAAAACTAATCGACTTGTATAAAGATGAATATTCTAAAATTAATAGCCAATCAAACACGATCCGTGAAAAAGCGTTGAGATTACAAATGAGGATTAACTCGTTGTTGTTAAAAAAATCCGACACCCCCGCCCCTGGTACAAGTGGACGTCGAGGTAAGAAAGCGGAATCTGAGGAAATTTTTATATATCAAGGTATGGAGGAGAGGCTACTGTTTAAAGCGTCGAGGTATTTTTCGTTATTGACGGAGATAAACCACTACCAGGCACGAGCGAACTATGAACGCCAGGAAGTCACGAGAAATATTGACCGGATCACCCAGACCCTGGGACTTGCTCCAATTACGCTAATAATGGGTTCAAATATTGAGATACAATCATTCAGTGGAGAATTAAAAAAACTTGCCGATTCGATTGATTATAATTTTCAAAATTTGAAGATCGAACTAGATCATTCACAAACTACAATTCGAAATACCGTTGAGATCTTGAAAACATTTTTAGAGAGTGAGCAACGAATAGTAACACAAAAGAGCAGTGAGGCAATTAACTGGATCGTAATAGTATTTGCCGGGTTAGGTCTGGCGGATGCACTGGGGAACTTCGTGGTATTTTATTTACAGGGTGGGTCTGGTTTTCAGGCAATGGTCTGGTTCTTTATTGTTATGCTGCCTCTATTATTGATCGTGGTCATACTCTATATTTTGTTCTTTAAAAGACCTCATTATTTGAAATCTATGAGGTGAAATGGTCAGGGTTAATATTTCTATCATTTTTTTTGGATATTTGTATTAAAAATATTTATAAGTCCAGAGTGGTATACCCCACTGCTGTTAAGTTAAAATATCTGGAGCTTAATAAGCAGAATGTCAAATAATAAAATCTTTTTGATCGTAGATGGGAGGTAAACCTTTGAAAGGCGGTGGAAAACAAACGCAACTGCCTAATCTAATATCCGAGTCAGGACTAACACCATATCCAGAAGTCAAAGCGCCAAAACTTAGATCAGCGCAGCCAATCGCCACAGAGTTAGCCAAAAAACAAAAAGAGATATCAATTGCCGAATTTTTTGAAAGAAACAAGCATATTTTGGGTTACGACAGCCCCACGCGGGCGTTAATCACGGCTGTCAAAGAAGCGGTGGATAATGCATTGGATGTCTGTGAAGAAGCGGGGATACTTCCGGAAATTTATCTGACCATTAACCAGGTCGAGAATACAAAGGATGAATTCCTGGTTATGATTGAGGACAATGGCCCGGGGATCGTCAAGAAACAGATCCCGCAAATATTCGGTAAACTTCTCTACGGTTCACGATTCAATGCAATCAGGCAATCACGTGGACAGCAGGGGATCGGAATCTCTGCGGCGGTCATGTATGCGCAAGTGACCACGGGGAAACCAACCAAGATCCTTTCGAAGATTGATGAGGAACATCCGGCTTATGATATCGAAATAATCTTAGATACAAAAAAGAATCAACCGGAGATCGTGGCGGAGGACATAGTAATCTGGGATAAACCACACGGTACTAAGATCGAGCTGACAATGAAAGGTAAATATGTACGTGAGCGAAAACAATCGATATACGAATATATCAGATGCACGGCAATAGTAAATCCACATGCACGGATAGAATTGACCGAGCCAAATGGGACGCTAACGACCTTCGAGCGCGTGAGCGAGATTTTACCCAAACCCACTGAAGAGATCAAGCCGCATCCCGAAGGGATCGAGCTTGGGACGCTGTTGAACATGAGTAAAAATACAGAATGTTTTAAAATGACGTCATTCCTGGTGAATGAGTTTTCAAGAATAAGCTACCAAACCGCGCGCGAGCTCAGTGACCATGCAGGAATACCACAGAACATGAAACCGAAAGAACTGAGCCTGGTCCAAGCAAAAGCACTCCTTACCGCTTTTCAAAACGTAAAGATCATGGCGCCACCAACGGATTGTTTGAGCCCCATTGGTGAAACACTTATCAAGAAAAGTTTAAAACACATGTTAAGCGGGTTAAAACCGGAATTCTACTCACCACCGGTGACTCGCGACCCCATTGTGATATCCGGGAACCCCATACAAGTAGAGGTGGGAATGGTATTTGGTGGTGAGCTCCCGAAAGATCAAAGCGTGGAAATATTACGGTTTGCTAATAGGGTTCCGTTGCTATACCAACAAGGGGCATGCGTGATCACGCATGCGATTGAGAATATTGATTGGCGTAAATACGGTTTGGAGCAGCGTGGTGGTAGGGGAATCCCGATAGGACCGGCAATTATACTGGCTCATGCGGCTTCTACTAATGTACCGTTCACTTCGGAATCAAAGGAAGCGATAGCGGACCTCCAGACGCTACGGAAAGAGATCGAGAACGCACTTAAGTTCTGCGGGCGAAAATTGAAGACACATTTGAATAAGCAGGTTCAAAGGAATCTGATCAAGGAAAAATTCGAGATCGTTCAGAAAGTTCTTCCGCTCTTGGCACAGCGTTCTGCATCAGTGGTTAATAAACCGGTCCCAAACTTGGAACCCGTGATCGCCAAGATCATGGATATTGTTTGGGTGGAAAACACATTAACATTCGAAAATAAGCTGCACAAAACAGAGATCATAATCAGAAATTATACCACAACGGTCAAGAAATTCAAAGTGTTCGTGGAGATGTTATTCAATAATAATCTAGAGAATGTAACACCTCCCCCGGAGAAATCGGGAAATGGCTGGTTGGTTTGGGATATCAAAAAGATTTCACCGCTTGAAAAGACTGTGCTTAGCTTCGAGCTTCAGGGGCTGGATAAAGAGGCTTATGATGAAAACGATATTTATATTGAGGGTTTGAATCCGATCTATATCGTGGGCGCCGAGCCGTGGCATGGTGTGGAATGATCCGGATTTGAAATTTAACTTTTAACTATCGTTAAAAACTCGATCGGTGATAAAAATGGTAACAAGGGCTGTAGCAGAAAAAAATGCGAGATATGAAGAAGCCCTGGCACGTGTAAGTGAGCTTGCCGGTAATTTCTATGACCAATTGGACCATGGTGATGTGCCGAAAATGGAATTATCCACAAGAACGAAAGCCAATATCGAGTTCGATAAAAAGGAGCGGGTCTGGAGGTATGGTAAGGATGTGAGCTTCAGGTCCGCAAAAAAGCGAGACGGGGCGTATATGCTATTACGCACGGTCTATATGATCGATTTCATCAGAGAGATGATCAATACGAATAAATCCTCAACACTTAGAGAGATGTATTATATCTCCGAGGGCTGGGATTTGGCGAAGTTTAACGAGCAGCAGGAGTCCGATCGACTGGCGGAGGATCTGGAGATTGTAACAAAATGTATGCGTGAAGATTTCAAGCTCAGGCCCGAAGAGGATGGCGCACGCGTGATCGGGAACATGGTAATCGAGGAGAAAAATCGAAAGGGTGAGCTCAAGCGATTCAACTGCCGCGATGATGTGGGTGATGCCGGATACAGTATACCTTATAATGTGGAATCCGATAAATTAAAGTTCAAATCCTGGGATGCGGATTTCATAATTGCCATCGAGACCGGTGGTATGTTTGACAGGTTGGTAGAGAACGGATTTGACGAAAGCCACCGGGCAATTCTGGTTCATTTAAAGGGTCAGCCGGCGCGTAGTACGCGGAGGTTCATGAAACGGCTCCATGATGGGTCCAAGCTGCCGGTCGTGGTATTTACCGATGGTGACCCGTGGTCGTTTCGGATATTCGGTTCTATCGCTTATGGTGCGATCAAGACCGCGCATATATCACATTACCTAGCCACCCCCACGGCACAGTATCTTGGTATTACCCCATCCGACATCCTAAACTATGAGCTGCCATCTGATAAACTTAACGCTGAAGATATCAAGGCTTTAAAATCCGAGCTCACGGATCCCAGGTTTAAGGATGTATTTTGGAAGAATGAGATCGAGCTCCAACTGGAGATCGGTAAGAAGTCGGAACAGCAGGCGTTAGCTAAATATGGTCTTGATTATGTGACCGATACTTATTTGCCAGAGAAGCTGCAGGAGATGAATATAATATAACTGTTCTTTTGCGTTTTTTGATAGGAGTATTATATTGATTTTTAATTGCCAGGTAAAATCCCAAGGGCCAAAATCCCAACATGAATTATTGCTGAGCCTGGGTTTTTCAACATAACTCATCCATGGTGCGTGGGCTGGCGCCAGCGACAGGGTGCGAATCAAACGATAATCTGGTGATTAAAAGATAAAAATCACAACAATTTAAGTTTAGAAAAAGCTAAAAAATGTTTTTCATTGAATGTGAAAAGATATGCATTTCTATTGATTGCCATTGCAGCAATCATTGAATCAATTCTTGAAACTATTTTACCCTTTTGTTCACATTCTAATTCTAATTTTGCAGAGACGTTTGCGTCCTCATGATTAAATTCTAAGATCTCTACTCTATCTAATTTCTTTATTTTCTTCTTCCCATATTTAAGTATGCCATATAGTAGTTCATGTAAACTAAGGGAAGTTATTGCAATATCTTCACCAGTTTCTTCTATTTTATTTATAGCTAAATCTCCTTTAGATGAATTTTTGTCGAAAATTTCTATTAGAACATCAGTATCCAGTATTATCATTGCTCACCCATATCTTTTCTCTTTCCTCTTTTTATAAATGTCCCTTAGAAAAATTTCTTTGTTTTTGAATTCTATTGACCCTCTCGCTTTTTTCAGGATATCAATATTTTTTCTGCTG